>NZ_LT906470.1:1860000-2041290 GCF_900187285.1 Veillonella rodentium
GTCCAGAATCGCCTGTAAACCGCGTGTAGCCAATGTGGATGCCAAGAGCGCCACCACACCGTACGGCATCAAGCCGATGATAAAATCAGCTACCCACGAAATCAATTGATGCAGTTCATCAAACAATTTCGTGAATACTTCCATGGAATTTGTACCCGTCTGCTTCAAAAGACGGGCAACGCTGCCGAGGATGATGGCAAACACAACGATGCCGATGACATTCGTCTCTGCCGCCGCCTGAATCGGATTGCTTGGAATCAAGGCGCGAAATGTATCCACCATCGGTTTGATATCACGAATCTTTTTACCTTGTTCCACGATATCGAAACCTTGACCCAATCCGAACGCATTGCCGAGAACGAGACCTACTATAGCAGCCACCGCCACCATGCCGAGATTTGTACTCACCATAGCCACTACCAGTTTTTTAAGATTAGCACCGGCCTCCATGTGCAGAATTACATGAACAATAGAGATAAATACGATAGGAATAACAAGCATACGGATCAAATCAATAAATCCGCCCCCTACAAGAGAGAACCATTTCGTACTTTCTTTAATATACACGACCTGTGAAGGATCATCCGGGAATCCCGCAATAATTTGAATGGCCACACCGATAATAGCACCGGCGATGGTACCGATAATAACTAGATTACCAAAAGACGTGCCCTTGCGCTGCAATCTGTATATGTCGAATAATACCAATATAAACACGGCAATGATTCCCAGACTCAACGGATTACTGAGCATCAGGTAATCTTGAAAAAATGGAATATTCATAATTGCTCTCCTTTAATTCATATCTTAATAATAGGTTATAAGAAAAGTATAGCATATATCGAAAAAATTGCAACAAAAAAATCCTCCTGAAAAGAAATTCTTTCACAGGAGGATTTACTATCCGAACAGACCGGTTCAAATAGGTTTTATAGAAAATTAATCCACTAAGATATATGTTACTTGAATAGGACCATGCGCACCATCTACAGTAACCAGCTCAATATCAGCTGTACGGGACGGGCCGGAGATCAAGCAGATATTTGTAGGGAAATTAGCAGGATCATTGTTATAACGTTCCGTCAAATGTTCCATAGTCTGTGTCATACGAGGATTGATACTGTTAGTGTATAAAACGGCAATATGCGTTGTCGGCAACAAGCTGATGGCACGTCCGGATTCAACGCCGGAAGCCTGTACTACAGTAGCGGTTTCAGCGATACCGCAATACGGGAATGTAATACCGATATCTGCATTAGCGGTATTAGAAATATTTTCTTCACGGCCTTTAGATGCATCCCATTGGAAATACGTACGTTTACCGCCGTTAGAAGCCTCATCCTGTTCAAACAATTCTTTTAGTTTATATTGTTCAACCTCAGGAGAGCTTGGGAATACAACCTTACCGTTCCCCCAATCCTCAATAGCAGCCAATATAGTTTCACCCAATTTATCAGGCGTAGTATTTACATATTTTGTACCTACACGGTCACATTGTTCCTTGAACATAGTGATAACTTGTTCACGAGATAAATCCTTGAACATAGTTTCTTGAGGACCATGGCTGTAATCAAAATCTTCCACAAAAGCTGGGCACATTTCCTGATCACGGCCTAATGCACGAGATAAACGTGCAATAAATTGTTTACGTTTAGCTTCATCCATTATTTATTCTCCTTCTTTTTATTCTTTTCATGTTCAGCATATAAATCACGGAATTTCTTGAACTTCAAGGAGCCCAATTCTTTAGACTTGGTCCAGCCGTTCATTACAGGAACAGCTTGTGTCCATTTAGGCATATTGCCTTCGCTGTTGCTGATTAAATTCATACCGATAGCGCCTGCTTTTGTACCGAGGTCGAATAATGTAGCATTACCGAACATTTTCGCGGCAGCAGTAAAGATAGCTTCTTCCGCTTTCGGACGAGTCTTTTCAATATCAGCCATAATATGACGATGTTCCATCAATAATTCATGCAACGGAATCGCTACCGGACAGTTTTCCGTACATGCGCCGCACAATGTGGATGCATATGGGAGATCACCCGCTACATCATATCCTTTGAACAATGGAGTCAATACGGCACCCATCGGACCCGGATATACGGAACCGTAACCGTGACCGGACACATGGCGATATACAGGACAGATGTTCATACATGCACCGCAGCGGATACAACGAAGCATATCCTGGAATGTACCGCCCAAGATGCCGGAACGACCGTTATCGATGATGATGATATGTGTTTCTTCAGGACCATCCGCTTCACCTTCACGAGCAGGACCGGTCATCATGGAGAAGTAGTTGGAAATCTTGGAACCTACTGCGGAGCGGTTCAACATTTCCATCATAATGTCAAGTGCTTTGAAATCAGGAACGATACGTTCAGTCCCCAAGAAGATCAATTGAGTCTTAGGAATGGAACTGGCCATACGACCGTTACCTTCGTTGGAAACGATAGTACATGTACCGGAGGAAGCAACGGCAAAGTTACAGCCGTTAACCCCTACATCGGCTTTGAGGAAGCGTTCACGCACATAACCACGTACGAAATGCGTCATTTCTGTAGGATTTTCCGTGCCTGTATAGCCTAATTTTTCAGCGAAAATTTCACGAATTTTATTACGTTCAAAGTGAAGGCCGGGAACAACGATATGAGATGGAGGACTTACAGCAGTTTGCAAGATAAACTCAGCCAAGTCAGTTTCGTTAACTTCGATACCAGCTTCTTCCAACACTTCGTTCAAACCAATTTCTTCCGTCAAAATTGTTTTGGATTTTACGATCATCTTCGCTTCGCGTTGACGAAGAATATCCAATGCAATTTGAGTCGCTTCTTTGTCATCAAAAGCAAAGTGAACTTTGGAGCCCGCTTTTTCGGCATTTTCAGCAAACTGGTTTGTATAATAGTCAAGATTATTCAATACGTGGTCGCGTATACGCGCTGCTTCAGCGCGGAAATCCAACCATTCAGGAACATCCGCAACTACGGTATTACGTTTATCATAAAACACGTCTTGTGCTTTTTTGATGGCTGCAACTTTGAAATCGTCAGCCAAGCATTCTTTTATGCGTGTTTTATAGGGGCGATTGTCATATATAAGTGCCATGTCGTCTCCTCCTTAACGGCAGTTCAAGATTTCAGCAATATGCATTACCTTAATACGGCGGTCGATTTCCCCTTCTTTATGAAGGCGATCGAGCATACCGGCGATATTCATCAGACACGCCTGGTCGGAACCGGAAATAACGTTGGCACCGGTACCGGCGATTTCCAATGCTTTTTCACGTGTCATCACTTCGCTGATTTCAGGGTTTTTAACCGAGAAAGTACCGCCGAAACCACAGCAACGGTCCGCACGAGGTAATTCGATCAATGTCATATCTTTTACATTGCGAAGGAGTTTGAAAGGAGGCTCTTTAACGCCCATCAACCGGGTAACATGGCAAGATGTATGATATGTAACGGTTTCGTTAAAACGAGCCCCTACATCCTCTACACCTAATACATCCGTAATGAATTCCGTGAATTCATAGATTTTAGAGCTTAATTTTTCAGCTCGCGCTTGCCATTCAGGCTGACCTTCCAAGAAATGCTGGTATTCATCGCGAATTGCAAATGCGCAAGAGCCGGACATGCTGACTACATATTCAGCGTTTTCAAAGCATTCGATCGTGTTCTTGATGGCATCCATAGCCGCATCATTATAACCGGAGTTTGTAAACATTTGTCCACAACATACTTGTTTCTTAGGAACCACGAGTTCGCAGCCCAATCTTTCAAGTACTTCTACCCCGGCCATCCCCACATGAGGGTAGAACATGTCAATCAAACACTGTTGGAAAAGATGAATTTTCATATTATCGTCCTCGTCTTTTCTAGTACTTAACCTAATAAAAAATTTTGATATGTATGTATGATGACAAGATCTCTTGTAAAATCAACCCACAAAAAACCTGCCCTGAACATTACTTATGCTTTCAAATATCTATTCGAAAGCTTTATCGTTATAATTATAAATTAATAATGCATGAAATGTCCAAAGGATTGCTATATTAGTATGAACCCATTTATTTAAACTATCGTTATGCGTTTTTCTCATAGGAAACATTGAATTTTATCACATATATTGTAAATGCCATTAATTTTTTCTGTAAAAGCCTTGTAAAACCTGTATTTTGCAAATATTTATCATTTGTCATACCAGCAACGGTCTACACCTTTTTAACATCCATTCTTTTACTTTTAAACATCCATTCTTTTGTTTTTTGCATTTTATTTTCGGACGTTAATATTTGCAGATAGATGCAGATAGATCTAAATATTTAGTCCCGGTTCTAAACATTTATGTTTTAATATTCACCATTCATTTTTATTAAATAGAATTCAAAGTTCGTCATATAATTCCATTTAAAATTCATGCTGCATTATTTACGAACTTTCATCATACATTTATATAACTCCGACGACATGCTTAAATTCATGTAATTTTTATGCTCATATATTACATTTTCTTATAGTAGTCCATCAATTTAAAAAGTGCTATAATTTTACTTATATAAGTATAGTTTGAAAGGAGCCTTTTCATGAAACTAAATAAATTATCCTTATCCTTGGCAATTACATTGGCCTTGGGATCCACATTCGGCATGGCTCACGCTGAAACAACCGCAACGCAAAACAAAACGACAACAGTGACAAACACAACGGTTAAACCGCTCCCTGTAAAAGCAACAACTGCAAAAACCGCTCCAAAAGCGACCGCGCAGAAGGCTGCCTCTACAGACAAAATGACCGCTGAAAAAAATGCGGATACTGAAACCAAAGCAGCTGCCGCGACAAAATCAGCAGCAGATACTAAGGCGACAGCTCACACCGCGGCTACGACCAAGGCCGAGGCTAAACCTGTAACCGGTGCAAAAACGACGGAAACCGCAACGGCACATAAAGCGATAAAAGAAAATTTACCGGTCGGCGTATATTCCGATACGAAAGACAGCTGGGCACGTGATGCAATTCAAGCGATGACACAGGCCGGATATTTATCGGGTTACTCGGATAACACATTTAAACCGAGTCAACAAATCACACGTGAACAAGCTGCCGCAATTTACGGCAAAGTGTTACAGAGCAATTTAAATGCTCAAGATTTGACCGCTCTTACAGCAAAGGAAGAAGCGACTACGTACTCCGATGTAGCCGCTGACCGTTGGTCTAACTCCGCTATCAAATTGGTAAGTGCCGCAGGTGTTATGGAAGGTACGTCTAAAACGGCATTCAATCCTACAAAGGCAATGAATCGAGAAGAATTTGTCGCATCTGCTGCCAGCTTAGCGAAAAAACTCAACATCTCCCCTGCTGTAAAAACCGAGAAAGTGGCTTTCAAAGATGAAGCAAGCATCTCCAAAGAATATTTAGCCGATGTACAATACATGGCGCAACGCGGTATCGTATCCTCCGGTGCGACAGAAAGTTTTAACCCGAAACAACCTGTAACACGCGCACAGGCGGCAACGATTTTACATCGTCTACTTAACGGCGCCGGCTTGGCAACAGCTAAACAAGGTACAACAGAAGCAGCCGGAATGGATGCCGGTACTGTAGCGGGAGACATGTCCAAGTCCGATAAAACGGTAGATGCATCAAAAAAACATAAAGACATGAAATCGGATGTGGAGAAATCCGAAAAGGCCGCTAAAGAAGACGCTAAAAAAGCAAAGAAGGAAATGAAGGACGTTAAAGCTGCAAAAGAGGTTAAGGAAACTAAAACCGAACCGGTTTACAACGTACGCCCCGTTCGTCGCAGCACATTAAAAGCATTGGATCAGAAGCAACAAGCCGCTTTGGAGAACAAAGTGTTCACGGAATTGAATAAAACATACAAAACCGATGATGCTTTCCAAGATTATGGTGTTATGTATTGGCGCGACAACCAATTACATGTGGCATTAAAAACGGACAGCGACATTCCTACTGTAAAAGCGAACCTTGCAGCCCGTGGTGATTCCACTATAAACAACTACGTTGTGGTGGAACCTTCTCAATACAGCCAGGCCGAATACGATGCAATCGATGCGAACTTCCGCAACTACTACAGCAAAAACGAAAAAGCCGGCAATATTCTGGCTACATTCCCTGATGTAGAAAACAATCAACTCTATGCAGTAGTATCTACCGCATCGAAAGAAACGCAACAAGGCATCGCCAAATTGTTCGGTTCCAAAGTAAAAATGACAGTTAAACGCTAATCACGTCTATACTCAATCACCTAAAGCAGCGTATACCATGTAAGTATTACGCTGCTTTGGTATATCCTAGCATCCAAAGATTAGGAAGGATTTTTATGAACAAGAATACTAAGTATACATTGCACGCTCTCGTTTTAGGAGCCTTGGTAGCGACTACCGGCCTGACGGCAGCTAATACAACATCCACTGCGGCAACTGCCAATACGGTTCCATCGACAGCTCGTGCGGCTACACAGTCGGCACACGCGGCTGCGGCAACTGATAAATCAGCTATAACAAATGCTAAATCCCCTTTGCCATCAGCTGCAACCAATTCACAAACAGCTTTAGAAACAAGGGAATCAAGAACGGAAAGTAATCCACAGAGACCGACCAATAACGATTTATCCACGGAAACACAAACCTCAGTTGTAAATCAGCAGTTACCTGTCGGTGGTCCTGCTGATATCCAGAATGTACGCCCTTATATTTTCTCCGACGTGCCGAGCGATTTCTGGGCCGCTAACTCCATCAGTACCGTTACAAGAGCGAATCTCATGAAAGGCTATTCGGACGGTACTTTCAGACCGAATCAACCGATGACACGCGAAGAAGTGGCGAGTCTTTTCAATAACATTACAAATGACGGACAAGCCGCCTTTTTATCGAGCAAATTCAAGGATATAACGTCTGACCGCTGGTCCGCCCTCGCAATCGAATCGGTGGCACGGAAAAATATCATCAGCGGCTACGGCGATGACACTTACAAGCCGGAAAAATACATGTCCCGCCAGGAATTTGCCGTAGTAGCGGATAATTATATACATTATCTAGGTTATACCACTGAGGACCCTACCGTTCTCGATACGGTCGCATACGGTGACCAGAAATTCGTCGCTCCTTGGGCGCAAGACGCCGTGCGCGAGTTAGCATACTTAGGCTTTACAAACTATGCACCGGGCACCTTATTTAATCCGGAAAAATACATCACCCGTGCAGAAGCGGCGGAAATCACCTATCGCATGACACAGACGGAGCAAGCCTTAGCGTTCCACAATACATTATTCAGACAACAGGTGGAAAACAAAACGGTCCGTATCATCGACAATGCATTAAATTACGGCAATGACTTTACAAAATTCCGCAATGACGGGGCCCTCTTCTGGGAAGCAGGTCAACTATATGCCTCCTTGACGGATCAAAAGAAAGTAGACCTCGTTGCCAAGGCGATTGCCGATGCTCACGATTTACAATTAGATAAAACCGTAGTCGTATCGAAAGGTAAATTGACACAGGTGCAACTGGAAGATTATCAGTCCGATGCCATCGCCCTCTATCAGGAGAAAGAACCGAAAGGAAAGATCATCTCCATCTATCCGAACACGGACACGAGTGCACTCATCATTACCGTTGATTCCATCCAAAAATCGACGATGAAAGCATTTAAAAAGAAATTCCATGATAATGTCTTCTTGCAGTTGCCGCCTGAACCACTTACAGGCGGCTCGGACGGGAACATTCACTTCCCATTGCCGCAGCGCAACACAAAAAAATAAGTCTTAAAACAACGATGGAGCTAGTATTACTAGCTCCATTTTCTATACCCCCCCATATGATTTTCATACAACACAGATACCCTATAACCTAACATTTATATAACGGACACATGAAAGCGGTCGCATCCCATCGGGTACGACCGCTTTCATAATAAACTTTCACAATAAAACAGTACTGTCTATACACGCAATGAATCTAACCGACACACAAGGTTAGATCATTTTTTTGTTACATCATTTTCATGATCCCGCAAATTGCCGACCGGAACATATACGGTACCGGCACTATGAGCGGAATCCACATCTTGTTGCAGAATCATCACAACGGAATAATCGTCGGTTGTATAGAATTCGCTAGGCAATTTGTCAATTTTAAAGTCATTGCCGAGCTTGTTCTTCACATCCTGATTATTGTTAATGGCATTTACCAACTCTTTCTTGTTGATACCGCCAAGGTCATATAAGGAAATCTGGCGACCTGTCGTGGTATTGAAAGTAAAGCCTTTTACAAAGTTCACACCGTTTGCATCATTGTCGCGCATCGTATAGGTGTGAATCAACACGCTGAGGATGCCGTTCTTATCCGTTTTTACATCGTAGTACATAACTACATTTGTCTTATCGGATTCCTTAGCATTTAATTTTTCCACATCATTTTGTACCTTGGAAACGTACTTCTTGATGGTCGTATTAATCGCTTTTTCCACGACAGGGCTGACGGATTTTACCTCAGGGAATACGAGATCCAAGTGATCCGTTGTGGATTCAATCGGAGATACACCGACTTCCTTGCGGTCCATATAGCGGTCCGCATTAGGAGCTACCACTTCTACAGTTTCGCGGTCAACTTTACCGGCTACGGTACGTAATGCACGATTTTGTTCCGGTGTAGCGGTACTGGAAATGCGATACGTCAAATCATTACGATTCACCTTGCGAGCGGATGTGTCGACTTGTTGTTCGGCTTGCACCGTTCCGTTATCCTTCGTAACAGGAATAACATCGCCTGCCGCCAAGGATGTGAGCGGCAACGCCGCCGTCATCATGATGAGTACAGTCTGTTTTAGTTTCATTGCAATAACCTCTTATTTTTCTAGTTCCTGTTCAGCTTTCATAGCGAGAGCTTCTTCTTTATTGAATTTGTGTGTTACAACACGACGAACCAGATATAGACCTGCAAAGATGAAAGCAAGCAACCCTAACCAACCTGCATTACTTTCAAATTCAGGACCGACTAATTGAAGTGGAGATTCTCCACCACCGGTTGTAACTGACAATACAATAATAGCAGCTATGAGGACACCAATCAAGCTTTCACCGACAATCAAGCCGGATGCGAAGAGAACACCACGGCGGTTCGATTGCTCCACATCGTACTCGGCAAGCTCGCCGGCACGCATTTTAGCACGAGCCACAAGATAACGGCCTACGAAATAGCTGATGAAAGAACCAATAATAAGCGGTACTTCTAAAGTAGGCGGTAAATAAATACCCATACCGACAGCCAATGGAGGCAATGTTAAAGTAGCGGTTGTGCTCTTTAGGATCAAGTTAACGATAATCGCCACAACACCGACGCCAACGCCGATCAGGATGTAATCCCAGTCCATGCTGGAGTTGAAGATACCTTGCGCAATGGTAGTCATCAGCGTCGCCTGTGGAGCCGATAATGCAGCGCCCGGATCCATTTCGGCACGTGGCAACGCACCTGTGAAGCCGTATGCCTGGTAAAGCAAATTAAGTACCGGAGCAATCGCAACGGCACCGGCTACGGAACCGAGCAACAGGGCAATCTGTTGACGCCAAGGTGTAGCACCGACGAGCTGACCTGTTTTCAAATCCTGCAAGTTATCATTGGAGATAGATGCAATCGCGATAACCACGGATGTCATGAAGATGGCCATAGCGGTAGCAAATTGAACACCTGCTTCGGTAGCGAACAAATTATTCTCCGATGCGATGAAGTATACAACAAGGGAGGAAATAATCGTCGCCAAAATACCGATACCCGAGATTGGAGATGCAGATGTACCGATAAGACCGGCCATGTAACCACATGCAGCAGCTACGAAGAAACCGATAAGCAATGCTACAATAATCCCTACAACAACGAGTGTCCACATCAAGCTTGTGCTGATAGGTACAGCGGATACGAAGTCCCAGAATGTGAACACTAAACCGACAAGGATGATTGCGAACACGATCAGAACAGATTTAGTATTCATATCCGTATCCATGCGATGTGTTTCGCGTTCTTCAGCACTGCTGTTCATGGATTTTACGGAGATTTTCATACCTTCGATAATAGGCTTAATCAATGTGATCAAAGTCCAAATCGCCGCGATACCGATGGCACCGGCACCGATAAAGCGAACCTTTTCTTTCCAGATGCCCATAGCGAATTTAGCAGTTGCACCGCCATCCGGAGCATACAGATTCGTTAAATACGGTACGAAACCTGCCCATGCGACGAGAACACCGACCAGGATAGCGATACCGGATGCGATACCGATAAGATAACCGGCCCCCAATAATGCTGTAGAGAACCCCAATGGGATTTGAGTAATACCTTTACTACCAGCAGGAATCCAGAAGCTCATGCTGTCGCCAAGTACTTTGAAACCGTTCGCACAAAGGCTGATAAGTCCGGCTACAAAACCGCCGGATACGATATCCTTCATACCGGAATTAGATTGTGGACCTTCATCTCCGTTATGAGAGCCGACCTTCAAGATTTCCGCCGCCGCACGGCCTTCCGGATACGGCAAATCACTGTTCACCACCATGGCACGACGCAACGGAATGGTGAATAAAACACCTAGAGAACCGCCGCAGGCGCAGAGCAGAAATGTCTGCCAGAACGGGAAACCGTTCCAATACCCAAGCATAAGCAGACCGGGTAAAATAAAGATAATAGCGGACAAGGTCCCAGCTGCAGAAGCCTGAGTTTGTACCATATTATTTTCAAGTACGTTTGAGTCCTTGAAAAAACGCAAAATCGCCATAGAAATAATGGCAGCCGGAATGGATGACGAGAATGTCAAACCTACCTTCAAACCGAGATATACGTTAGATGCTGTAAAAATAACAGTAATCAATGCACCAAGTAGCATCCCACGCAATGTCAGTTCCGGCAGATGAAGGTCATGGCTCATAAAGTCATGTTTCATAAGTACTTACCTCCTCTGTGAAATCATAAACTTAAAACAATATACTAAGCTACTTCCATTTTATCGTGTTAAAGCGATGATTTCAATATATATGCGTAATTATAATGTATACATGTGAAAGGGTATAAATTTAAGATTCTCCAACAGATATTTTGAAAGGTCTATCCTGTATCATAAATACTTTATTATGCGTGGTAGTCCTACAAAAGCTTCCAAAGCCTCCAAAGCCACCTACCCCGCTATGCGGGGCCGCTAAGTCGGTTTCGGGCTATCGCCGTTCTGTTTCTCAAATCCGCAAATCACATAAAACATGTATACAAATTAAAATAAATTATCACATATATATTGAGCGAGAAAAAATCTATATGCACATAGCGCATATAAAGCCCGTATTTATATGAAAATAGAAATCATTTGCATTTACTATATACAAATGTAATTTATTCCACATATAATGAATATATACCGACAATGAGGTCGGCATGTTTTTAAGGAGGTTGTAAACATTATGGAAACAAGAATTGAATACGATTCAATGGGACCAGTCGAAGTCGACGCTAGACGAATTTACGGACCTCAAACGCAGCGCTCGTTCAATAACTTTAAGATCGGTGACCACCGCATCCCTATTGAACAGATCAAAGCGCTTGCGCTTGTCAAAAAAGCATGTGCTTTAACTAATGCGAAATGTGGCGCCGTAACGGAAGAAAAAGCGAAACTCATCGCTCAGGTAGTTGATGAAATCGTGGACGGCAAATGGGATGAAGAATTCCCGCTAACCGTATTCCAGACCGGTTCCGGCACGCAGACTAATATGAACGTGAACGAAGTTATCGCTCACCGGGCCAAACAATTGGATGAAAGCAACCCTCTCCATCCGAATGATGATGTAAACCGCGGTCAAAGTACAAACGATACATTTCCTACGGCAATGCATATCTGTGCGTATTTTGAAATCACTAAACGCGTTATCCCTGCATTGGACGGCCTGATCAAATCATTCGAAAAACTACAGAAAAAAGGTAAAGGTCTCCAAAAGGTAGGTCGTACACATCTGCAAGATGCGACTTTCATCATGGTGGATCAGGAAATCAGCGCCTTTGTGGACGGTCTAAAAACTGCCAAAACTATGCTCGTTCAAAATGCCGATTACCTGCTCGATGTGGCTCTTGGCGGCACCGCGGTCGGCACGGGTGTAAATACGCCGAAAGGCTATCTGGACGTTATGGAAACCGTGTTGCCTAAGGTAACAGGCGCTCCGTTCCGCGTGAAGAACAACAAGTTCCAGGGTCTTTCCCTGAAGGATGCTTTCATGATGGCTCACGGCGCGCTCAATACGTTGGCGACAACCTTATTTAAAATCGCCAACGATGTGCGATTCCTGGGCTCCGGTCCTCGCTGCGGCTACGGCGAATGGCATCTGCCTGAAAACGAACCGGGCTCCTCCATCATGCCGGGCAAGGTTAATCCGACACAGTGCGAAGCCCTCGCCATGGTATGCGCTCAAGTATTCGGTCATAACACGACGATGACGCTCTGTGCAGGCAGCGGTGCCTTCCAGTTGAACGTGTACATGCCTATCATGATCTATGACTTTGTTGAAAGCTGTCGTCTACTGGCGGATGCGATGAATTCTTTCACAACGCACTGTATCGACGGCGTAGAGTTCGTACCGGAAAAACTTAAATTCTTCGTTGAACAGTCCCTCATGATTGCTACGTCCTTAACGCCGTACATCGGCTACGATAAGAGCGCCAAGGTCGTAAAAGAAGCGTACAAACGCGGTTGCTCCATCAAAGAAATCATCCTGGAAGAAAAACTCATGACCGAAGACGAATTTGCTGAAGCAGTTCGCATGAAATAACCTCCTCTCTACTTTGACATAACTATAAGATCCTCTCATACCTCAAATGAACGTATAAGAACCCCGCTACGGCAAATCCGTATCGGGGTTCTATTATTTCTACGCTATCCCGTCAAAGAATGTAATGACCGTAATTTCTCGCGGGCAGTTTATGCGAATCGGAAACCAATGGCCCGATCCGTTATTTACATAGCACACGCTATTTTTTTCCACATAGCGGCCCTTGACGTATGGTGTGCCGATCGGCACCACCGGTATACCGAAGAGAACGATCTGGCCTCCGTGTGTATGGCCCGACAACGTAAGAGGTATATTGCGTTCAACGGCTTCTTCAAAGAACTCAGGATGGTGCGCCAACAGGATGACAAAAGCGTAGTCGGGAATACCGGACAAGGCCTTTTCCATGAACCGCTCCCGTTCCTCCTTTTCGCGTTTATTATCGTACGCAACACCCGCAATATAGACCGGCTGTCTGCCGCCCATGATTTGAATATTGCTGTTCACGAGAACATTCATAGGCGTGTTCATCTTCAACTCGTCCAGCACCTTATTCACGTCGTGATGATATTCATGATTGCCCAGAATGTAATCGACGCCGTCAGGGATTTGTTTTGTGAAAGTCGTCAGTCTTTCACAAACCTGAGGCAACCAATCCAATCTGTCGATCAGATCACCGGTGATTACGACGCGATTCGGTTTCTCCATGAGCGCCATATTCAGGATTTCATCGAAATCATCGAGGTCGATGCACGGACCGATATGAATATCGCTGATCTGTACGATTTTATAGTTCTTAAGTCCCTCAGGTAAATTCGTATAACCGAAAGACTCATGGGTAACGACTATCTCATGCTGCCCCGCAAAGGCCGCATAACCGGAGCCGCCCACCGTCGCCAACGGCACCAAGGTCGCCGCCGTTCTGAAGAAAGCGCGTCGTCCCGTTCTATTTTCTTCAGGGGTCTTGTTAAATATCTTATTAACAATCCAATACAATATACCTAAGAGGATAAATACGGGAATAGCCAGGAATAAGCCCATCAAAAAGCCGTAGCTTTCAGTTCTAAATATATTCATCAACGGATAGTACTGCGTGCCGAACAAGTTCGCCTGATACATCATATAGTATATGACCGCCGCAAGCCATCCGCCGATTATGAGAATATAGCCTATCCATGCAGGCCACCGCTTTTTAGGTTTCCACAAATTGAGAAATAGAAGCCAAAAGCTCACCAGTCCTACAGTAAGGATGGTGAAAAAGATTATATTAAATAGTAGTCTCATGCGTTCTCCAACTATGCCGATTCAAAGCCGGCCAATCCAGCGCCATATATTCCATATACAGCCATACATACCGATAAAATACCGTCGATATTGTTTAATTATATCGCAATTTATCAATGCAATCTAATATCTATGATGCAAGAATATATTCACAGCCCAACTACAAGGCATTCTATCTTGCAAGCTCCGTCAATTTACCGTGCGGTCCCGCCCATGCGTAATCGGAAAACTCTTCACGTTTGATGAGCATCCAGTCCTTCGGCAAATCGCGGTCTATAGATTTGGTCAAAGTCCCGCGAAAAGCTTTCATAAACCATTTTCTATGGGAAAATACATGGGTCAGTTCCTTTACGAGAACGGGCTGCAGGGACAGTTCAAAGCCTAAATCCGCTACCAGTTCCGCTAGCGCCTGTTCACCGTCATCAAAGGCGGATACACCTTCAACGGACGGAAATTCCCACATGGATCGCAACAGTCCACGGTTCGGGCGTTTATGCAGTAAATAGTAATCTTCATATTGCAAAATGCCTACGAATACTGGAACATCGACGACCTTAGTTTTCTTGATGCGCACCGGCAGCTTGTCCGTATCCCCCTGTTGATAGGCATCGCAAAGATTTGCAATGGGACATTCACCGCAGCGTGGCGCCTTGGGAATGCATACGGCGGAGCCGAAATCCATCAAGGCCTGATTAAAGTCGCCCGGCCTGTCGTGAGGCAAGGTTTCCTCCACGATGGCGGTGATCAGCTTCCGGCCCTTCGTGCTCAAGATATCCTCAAATATTCGGTACAACCGCGCGTAAATGCGCAATACATTGCCGTCGACGGCCGCCTCCGGCTCATTATAAGCCATGGACAGGATAGCCCCCGCCGTGTAAGAACCCACGCCCTTTAAGGATTCCATCGTCTTTCTGTCATGAGGCACGACACCGCCGTAATTTTCAACGACGTCCTTCACTCCGAGCCGCAGGTTGCGAGCCCGACTGTAATACCCGAGCCCCTGCCAGGCATGAACGACTTCATCCTCGGATGCGTTCGCCAGGTCCTGCAAGGTCGGAAAGAGCCGCATCCAGTTGTCATAATACGGCTTCATCGCTTCGATGCGCGTCTGCTGGCTCATCACCTCGGACACCCAGATTTTGTACGGATCTCCGCAATCGCGCCACGGCAATTCACGCTTGTGCACATCATACCACGCCAATAACTGTGGTACCCACTTCGGGCTCTTCACCTCTGCCATACTACCTCTACTCATTAATATACAAATCAATTCTGGCCAGATGTTCGCTTTCCATAACGGATTCCATCGCGGTCAAATCCATCTTGTCCACCGTACTGTTATCACGGGCGAACACGATAGGCCCTTTCAACTTTTTATTCTCCAGCAGCATCGGCAACCAGCGCCGATCGCCGTCCCACATATGCGCGTACGGCACATCCTCCGGCTTGAACCAGTGCGGCTCCATCTCATCCGTTTCCGCTACAATGCCTGTGAAAGTACGTAGAAAATAAACATAACTCACATGGGTTAAACTTTCATCAAAGGGAAACTGAAAATCGAAAAGAGCCACGCATTCAAGGTCCTCCTCACGGGCTGAAAGGCCGGATTCCTCAAACAATTCACGAACGGCACAGGCGCGGAAGCTTTCACCAGGATTGAGCTTGCCACCGAAGCCGTTATATTTATCGGCACCGAAGCCGCGTTTTTTACGTCCCAACAATATGCGATTGTCCTCATCGATGGGAAATACCAACGTTGTAGGTCTCATATATCCTCCCCGGCGATAAACTGACGCGCTGATTTCTAATAAATTAAATATTGCATCAACTAAATGCCTTGATGTACAACTATTTCCGAACGATCGTTGCACGGCCATTTGATGACATTATATTATTATATCATTATTTTATGTACGAATGGACTAGTTGTGGTATGATTAAAAGTATAGATTTTGTGATAGAAAAGGAGGCGCACCATGAACAGGCCGCTCATTTTTGACATCGCACTGGGCCGCACAAAGCCCGTCAATATGCGTAACGAACAAGTTCGGTGTCCCTTCTGCGACAGATCGCAATTAACGGATATTCTCGATACATCCGGACATATCATCTGGCTCATGAATAAATATCCCGTATTGCACGATACATGGCCTACGGTCATCATCGAAACGGAAACGGACGACGGCGAATTCTCCACATTACCCCTCGACGAAGCGACCCGCATCATGCAGTTCGGCCTCGATAAATGGCGCGAAACGATGCAGACAAACGAGTTCGCCTCCGTTTTATTTTTCAAAAATCACGGTCCCATGTCGGGCGGATCCATCCGACATCCGCACAGTCAGATAATCGGACTCAAAAACTACGATTACTGCGAAGATATCACCGTAGAGAGCATGAACGGCTGGTTACTGCATGAAGATCAGGATGTGCGCATCACCCTGTCGACACAGCCGATTATCGGGTTCTTTGAATATAATATACGCTTTAAACCGGATGCTCCAACACGCTCCGTGGCGCTTCGATTACAGCAGGTTTTACGCTATCTGTTACATACCATTGCCAACTTTACGCAGTCCTATAATTATTTCTTTTACGACTTAAAGGACGGCTACAATTACATAAAGATTGTGGCAAGATATGTAACGACACCGCTCTACATCGGCTATAAAATTCCGCAAACCTGCGACGATGACAGAGCTGCCAAGATTATACAGGACATCGCGCCTTATCTGCAAGGAAACAAAAAATAATTACACTTTTTTGAATATCAGTTAATCATAAAAATATTATTTCGGTAACAGTCGAATCGAAGTAATGCTATAATGACAGCCGCCCAACAATCGGAACAAGGCTTACAGTTATACCGAATTCAGTAAATATAATGAATCAGAAATATATAATTTGAAAGGAACTATATGAAAGTATTTGCCATCGGCGACCTCCATCTATCGGGCACACCTCCTACAAAGCCGATGGATATTTTTGGGCCTCACTGGGCAAACCATTGGGATCGCATAAAGGAGGATTGGAATGCCAAGGTCAGCGATGAGGACATCGTCTTTCTCGTAGGCGACATGAGCTGGGCCTTAAGACTTGACGAAGCGGCTCATGATTTACGGGAAATCGCCTCCATGCGAGGGAGAAAATATATGATTCGCGGCAATCACGATTACTGGTGGGCCTCTGCCAACAAAATGAAACAGCTTATGGGGGATGCCATTACCTTTATTCAGGGGCACGGCACAGCGCAAATCATCGATACCGCCGAAGGCCCTCAAATCATAGCCTTCGGCGGCACGCGCGGCTATCTCTGCCCGGGGGATTCCCACTTCGTACCCGATACGGACCAATCCATTTATAGTCGTGAACTGATGCGAACCGAATCGGCTTTACAGGAAATGGATGCCGCCATACAACAGCTATCCGATTTGCCGGTAACCAAAATATTACTGATCCATTACCCGCCGTTTAACGACAGCAATGAACCGTCCGGCTTTACGGAGCTGATGGCTCGATATGACGTCGATATATGCATATTCGGTCATTTACACGACCAGATTTCATTTAAACGGATTCCAAAAGAGTTCGGCACTACAAAGCTGGAACTCGTATCGGCAGACTACATGGAATTTACATTACAACGAATCCTGTAATGTAAAAGATACTATAAAAGACAATCCATAAATATCAAATAATATTAAACGATATAAATGCAACACAAGTACTAACATACCTATTATCCATCAAGGAGACACGATGAGTCGTATTCACAAGGAACATTTACAAGCCGGCTATATCTTCGGCGATGCCGTCAATAAAGAGTACATCTACTTGCCGTCCGGCGAAGTCGGCACGGACCATCCTCTGGCGGTTCTGGAAACGCCTACAAAGCGCGAGGATCTCACACTGGATGAAGCGGTGCACATGATTGATACGCTTTCACTAAAGCGCTGCACGCACCCTAAATTGGGCAAGAAATCATTTTAATTACATAGCTAAATAAGCAAAATAATAAAATAGCGGATTGTTGACTACAACCTGCACTCCAGAAAATCAACATGATTTCTGAAAGTGCAGATTAGTATATTAAATCAACAATCCGCTATTTTGATGTAGAGGCTGTTTATTACGGCCTCTTTTGTTCTTTCGTTAGCTTATAAAAGAACCATTTTGTTATCTTTGTTATCGTCCTTTTAAATTAAAAGATTATTTCATGACAAGTGATTACTTCGTATTTCGCTCAATATGACTGCCATAAACGTCTCTGTAATCATTATTTTGCTTATTATCCTTATTATTGACACGAAGTCGTTCTACCTTATGACGATCATTGTCTTTACCGGAAATTCGATCCACACGAGTACGATCCAAATCACGAAGACGAGCCAATTCAGGATTAAATTCATTAATAGCACGTCCCATTCTGCCATCAATAGGTGCACCCAATTGTAAAGCACGATAAATAATAGCAGCATATTCGTAACGAGTCAACGCACGATCACCTTTAAATTCGCCATCAGGATAACCTTCAACAAGACCTCTGTCTGCCAAAGCTTTTACATATTCATAAGCCCAATGATTAGCCGGTACATCAGGGAAATTCACATCTTTCATGTCATACTGAGGTGCCATACCCATGGAACCCTTCATTTGCTGAATTTCAGCATTTTGAGCTTTTACAATAGCTTTTAAGTCCTGAACCTCTTTAGCCAATGCTACTCGAGATGTGGATACGCCGTTTTTCTGACCTAATTTCACTGTAACACCGGCATTAACCATGTTTTCACCGTTGCCCATGGATCCGGCTACACTGAACATAGTATCTTCATTTGGTCTGTAGAAAGCACCTAATGCCATAGCATTTTCACCGGCATAATTACCGTAACCGGCTGCAAAGTTCCATTTGTCATCAGGATCAAAATCCAACGGATGAATTGCCGCTAATGCAGCTGCACCGGCACCAACTTTACCAATTTTGCTATTTAATCGATTCACACCATTACTAATACCGTTAGTTGCTTGATACAATTGGCTACCGTTAACGGCATCCTTAGATGTTGCAGAAACTTCACCATCAGCTACATTAGTAATTTTTTTAGAATTAGCATTCAAGCCATTTTCAGAAACATATGTATTGCCGCCTACGGTAACACCCCCGTTATTGATAACGGTACCTCCGGTCGTCACACTGTCCACCGACAGATTTTTGGAAACATCCACGACATATTCCGTGCCGCCTGTAGCATTGCGATTCGAATTCGTTACCGTAATGTTGGAACTGCCCGCCTTTACAGAAGCTTCTTTATCATAAGCAGATTTTATAGCATCATGCACGGTGGAGGCCCCTGTTTCGCCGATATTGGACATAGTAATCGTCCCATCGCTGCCGACTGTGGCGTTACCGCCTAAAATATTCTTTACGGAGCCCGCTATGTTTCCCACTGTATCAGCCACTGCATATAATTGACTGCCGTTTACAGCATCTGTACTGTCCGAAGACACCTTTCCGGCCGCCACATTAATCAACTGGCGTTCTTTACCTGCCGCACCTGCGCTGACAACACCATTCGTAGTCGATCCTTGTCCGGCAAATCCGGAATAGGTGATGCCGTTTACTGTAGCCGATGTTTCCGTCGTCGCCGCCCGGTCAGTGGAAGCATTGCCCAGCACTACACTGTTTCCCTGGGTAGTCGTCACATTGCTGCCCAATACATATGTATTAGCCTGCGCTATGGTATTTCTTACACCGAAAGCGCCCGAATCCTTACCGGAAACAGTATTACCAGTACCGATTCCGATCGCCCCCTGTGCGGAAATTTTGCTGACTGTACCTACAGCCACGGCATTTACCGCACCTGCATCGGCGTTATTGCCGATAGCGACGGCACTCTCCTGCGCTTTTGTACTGTAACCGACCGCTACGGAACGGGCCCCGGTTGCCTGTGCGCTGTTACCGTATGCTACGGAATAATTACCGGCCGCATTCGCATTAAAGCCCGCAGCGGTACTGGAAATACCGCCCGCTCTTGCACTGTTGCCGACTGCAGTACTCCCTTCAGCGGATGCATTGGCGGATGAACCGAAAGCATTTGAATTACGGCCCGAAGAAACCGAGCCATGCCCTATGGCGCTGGCATTCTCACCCGTCGCCCTCGCACTTTTACCTATCGCGTTTGTATTAGCCCCTGTCGCCTGCGCACCTCGGCCTAAAGCCATCGAAGACTCTCCCGATGCGACGGATAACTGCCCCAGGGCGGTTGAATAGGAACTGGACACCTGATTATTGAATCCTACCGCCAAACCGTGATCGGCAGTAACGGTATTACCCGTACCGAAAGCACTGGAATAGTCCGCCGGTTTTACGGGCAGTTTATCCTCCACATCATACTTTCCGTGTTTAGGATGCTGCTTAAATTCACCTACTATATTGTTGCTGCCGTATCCGCTTACCTGCGCGCCGTACACGGCGTTATTGTCGCCGAACGCCATGGCCTGTCCATCGCCGTTCTTCGTAACGGCAGGATTATCACCCGTTTCATCAACAGATGTCAACGTCCCGTATACATCATTACCTTCCCCGAATGCATCGGAATCCTTGCCGTTCACATAGTTCTGATTGCCGAAAGCACCGGAACTGCCGTATTGACTCGTGACAATATTCTGCTGCCCTGCGGCCACATTGCCGGGACCGTCCACCTTTGTCACCGACACCTTATTGTCATATGTTGCATCCGTAGATGCATTAAGAAATGCACCGGACATCTCCTTTTCCGCACCAAATACAGTTCCCGTTCCTAATGCCAGTACAATTGCCAATGATAACGCCATCTGTTTTCTTTTCATATATTCTAATTCCTCCTTACATTACATCTAAAATTATAAATATTTCATACAACTATTATCATTTATAGTATACATAGGATAAAAAATCCTCATAAAATATAATTAATCGCAAGCAATGTAATATCATTACCTGCGATCATTGTACTTTAAAATTTAGATGAAGTAAAGAGTTTTTTAAATATTAGATGAAAATATCGATTTTTATCAATAAGCAAAAAGTCATCTGAATACTATTTTGAATATATAAATTAATATCTCCTATACATATTAACTATATCTTTATAGACCGAACTATCCCAGGAACCCGCCGTGTCCCATACGGATACAGTCCTCCTTGGTAATTTCATCGTCCGCAACGAGACGCGGCACAATTTCATCAAATGCCGTAGGCTTACTGAACAGTACGCCGCCCGGTACGCCGAGAATCGGAATGCCGTCCGCACAGTACGCGATGCATACCATGGACCCCGGCAACACGGGCAGACCATAGGTAACAACGCGGTCCGCATAGCGTTTAATCGCCCCCGGTGTAAGATCATCAGGGTCGACACTCATACCGCCGGTACAGAAAATAATATCTGCACCCGCCGCTTTCACCTTATCGATGGCCGCCACGATATCATCGGTATTATCCGGCACAATCTCATGTGCAATTTTGCGGGCCCCGTATTCGGCACATCGTTTCTCAATGATCGGGGTGAAAGCATCCTTAATACGCCCCTCAAACACTTCGGATCCGGTCGTAACGATGCCCATTGTCTTACGCTCAAACGGTTTTACATGTAAAATCGGTTCGTCCTTTGCGATATCTCGCGCCGCCTCAACCTGTTTTTCGTCCAGAAGCAACGGAATACAACGCATTCCCGCCAGTTTCTCTCCTGCTTTCACCGGGGTATTATTAAATTTTGTAACAATCGTCAGCTCTCCGACGCTGTTAATGGCATGCAAACGTTCCACGTCCACCTTGAAGAGTCCGTCCGTATCCGCAATCGCCTCGATTTTCCCCTGTGACATAGGCCCTGCATGCATATAATTGCCG
The DNA here is from genome assembly GCF_900187285.1 of Veillonella rodentium. Lineage (NCBI taxonomy): Bacteria > Bacillati > Bacillota > Negativicutes > Veillonellales > Veillonellaceae > Veillonella > Veillonella rodentium. The sequence goes on from NZ_LT906470.1 coordinate 1,881,985, forward strand.
CCGGCCATATCATAAAGAGCACGAGCCACATCCTCTTCATGCAAGAAACCCTCATCCTCCGGCTCCATCACAAATACATGTTCCTTGCCGAGATCCAGAAGTTTAGGAATATCCTCCTCCGTAATCACGTGCCCACGGCGGAACGGCGTGTCTTTCACCTCACCGATGACAATTCTCACAAGATCGTGTAATAATGCATGCCCTACGGCATCCTGCGTTCTAATGGACTTCATATGTTCTCCTCAATTCAAGTTATTCTCAATTTAAAATAAGCAATACAAATTATAGCATATACATACAACTTAAAATATGCGAGCCGCTACGAGACCTGCCCAGCACAGGATAAGGCCGCCTATGACCTGCAATCCACCATACCAAAGCGCCCGTACATAGGATTCCGCCATCATGAGCTGCAACATTTCAAAGGCAAATGTAGAAAATGTGGTGAAAGCTCCGAGGCCGCCCACAACGAGGAAAAATCGCAGCCATTGCGGAATGTCGGGCTTCTGCATATATAGCCCCAAAATAAGCCCTATAATCAAACAGCCGACGAGATTCACCACAATGGTACCGTACGGAAACGACTCGACCTTCGTCATCACCCATTCACCTACAGCCAGGCGAAATAGCGCCCCTAAGGCTCCGCCGAGAGCCACCGCTATATATTTTTCCATAATGCCTCCATCCATTTGCTTTCACAATTCGTGTAATTATCGGTAATACCCGATAATTATCAAGTTTTCCGTATTAGTAAAAGCCTGATAGTCTCAGTATACTATATTTAGAGAGCATGGAAAAGAAAAGGAGTCGTCATGAAAGCCAGCCCCGTTAAACTGACCGACCTGAAAATCAACAATTACGAAGACCCGTTTTTACAGCATCAATATGTGTGTTTGGGTCATAAAATCGCCATCATCCGCCTATCCATGAACATGTCTCAGAAAGAACTGGCTCATCTTGTAGGAATCAGTCGCAGTTACCTGAGCAAGCTCGAACGCGGCATCGGCATATCCGGTGTCTCCGTGGAAATCCTCTTCAAAATCGCCCAGTCCCTGCAGATCAATATCGGAAAGCTGATGCATCTGCGCATAAAGGACTACAAAACGTGCAATGCGCACCTGACGGCGCATTATAAGAGGATGGAGTTTCTTAATCGGCATAAAGAGTAGGGCCTCAAATATGCATTGCCATTCTACAACGGAAGAGAAAAATCTTATAAAAAGCCCCGCAGTTCATCAACCGCGGGGCTCTTTTTATACTTCATTGATTTTTTTGTCTTGTACTTCCGCATTCGCTTTTTTGAAGATGAATGCATTTGTTATATGTTTACGCATGGCTTCTTCCGCGGCCAGTTCATCATGGCGTTCGATGGCATCTACGATCTGATCGTGTTCGTCATCACAGTCATGGGTTCTCACGGCATTAAAAGAACTCAGATACATATCGCGGTTGACCCGCTCCCGAAAGCTTTCCAAATATTCCACAACGCGCTCGTTGCCGGAGCATTGAGCGATCATGGAGTGGAAGCGGCTGTTCACGTCAACGCGTTCGGTCGCATCTTCAATGGCATGCATTTCTTTGCATAAAGCCTTCAATTCTCTAACCTGAGCCATTGTCGCGTTGCGTGCACAAAGGCGTGCCCCAAGGCCTTCCATAACCTCCCGGCATTGGTAGAGCGCTATGATTTCCTCCGGCGTATCGGATTTTACCGTAACACCTTTCCACGGAACGATAACGACGAGATTATCCTTTGCCAATTTACGGAACGCCTCGCGTACCGGCGTCGCGCTGACCCGCAGCTGCGCCGCAATTTTCACTTCATTCAGCTTTTCCTCAGGCATCAGTTCTCCTGTTAAAATAGCCGTTTTCAGTGTTAAATATACCTGCTCGCTCAGCGGCAATCGCTCGATGGCGTCCACGGACGATAATTTATATTTCCCTTTTGATTCACTCTTGCCCATAGTCATCCCCTCACGCGTCCCTCAGCTTTCACACTTTCAAAGAACGCATAAAATGAGTATAATAAAGTATAAGACAAATTACTCTATAAAATAATTTGTATATATAATCGTTGTATACACTATAATTATAAAACTCGCTTATAAGCCTGTCAATTTAGCAATAGCCAAGAGATTTATCATTTTTTGAAAGTAAGGAAGTTACACCATGAGCCGTTGTCTGGTTATCATCAACCCCGTATCCGGGGGCGGTGCGGCACGCCGTTACGCCCTCGATTTACAATGGAAATTGAGTACCTTATTCGATACGATCGAAGTCAAATTCACCACCGGTGAAGGCGATGCCACCAGATTCGCAAAGAACGCCTGCGATCGCGGCTTCGACGCCGTATTCTGCATGGGTGGGGACGGAACGGTAAACGAAACCGTAAACGGCATAGCCCAAGGGGGCTTCACCTGTACATTCGGATTCATCCCCGTAGGAACGGTCAACGACATGTCCCGCGCATTGGGCATGCCGCAAAATCCGATGCTGGCTATACGCCGTCTCGACATCAACCAGACGCGCAGCATCGATATCGGTCGTTGTAATGATAAATATTTTTGCAATAACATCGCCGCCGGTGTCATTCCGAAGGTTATCGAGGAGGTAACGCCGAAGGAAAAGCGCATTTTAGGCCCTCTCGCCTACTTCTTGCGAGCCGGTCAGGCGCTCTTCACTACGAAAGACTACACATACCGCATCCAGACGGAAGATGACGACTTTATCTGTAAGTCGCCGCTCGTCCTGGCGTTGCTCACAAATGTAGTATCCAGCTTTGAACGGTTCATGCCGGAAGCATCCGTCGACGACGGCTATATGCGCATTATCATATTCAAGGAATACTTCATCCTGGATATTCTAAGCGTATTACCGCTCATCCTGAGCGGTGCCATCTATAATTCACGGTATACGACGACGTTAACCGTAAAAAAGGCACACATCGAGCTCTTATCGCAAGTCGATAACTTACCGACAAATATGGACGGTGATCAAGGTCCATATATGCCGGTAGATATCGAGGTATTACCGCAGGTGCTCAAGGTATTCGCACCGATCAAGCACAAAAAGAAAAAACCGTTATTGGCGAATATTCCCCGCATTTAACATGACGTGAGGATTTTCGCTTATACTATAATTGCATCATGCAATCTGAAGCTGTAAATATAACATGCTTTCACCGGCATATCGGTGAGCCGACAGAGGGCCTCTTTATAGAGGTCCATTTGTATTTTATAGCGCCTGATGAGTTCATCGCCGGATTGAACGCGGTCGGTCTTGTAATCCACGAGAACCCACGCCCCGTCCTCTTCAAAGGCGGTGTCGATAATCCCTTGAAGGAACAGATTCTCTCCCGCTTCAAGGGTCTCGTAAACACGCTGCCCGTCAAAGAGCATGCTGAACGGCAACTCCCGTTCCACGCGCTTTGATGCAATTAAACGCTTACCGAGATCCGATGTGAAGAATCGATACAGTCCGGAATCATTCAGTAAATTCCGTTCTTCCGCCGTGAAAGTCCCCTTCAATACCAATTCATCCAATCGCTTCGACAAGGATACCTGCGTATAGGTATCAATCGGCAGCCACTGCATGGCCTCGTGCATGAGGGTCCCCCATTGAGCGCCCGTGAGCACGTCCTCTTCGGACTGTAACACCCGCGGTTTTCTGCCGAACACGGAATTTGCTAATGCATCGTCATCTACTACAACAGAAGGCTGTAAGGCCATAATGGTATCGGTCTTAGATACCGCCTCAACACTAGAATCTATATCACCACTGTCAGCGACCTCACTATTAGGCTCTGACTGAACGTTACATGGCGCTCCAATCCTCTCAGGCGTTCTTTCGACAGGTTCTGACCGCGGCAGAGAATCGATATCGCCCGCTTCTTCCTCCCGTTCCTGAAAGCGTCGCTTCAACTCGCTGACGGATATTTTAGCGGTTCTGCGACAGGCATCTTCGTAGGGATAGGTATAGTTGAACCGATCGACGATAACTTGCGGCAATGCGACCTCATTGACCGCCGCCAATTCGCGCACCTTGCCGATTGTCGTTTCGTCTACATCGGCTTTGTAATCCAAATCGCCATACGCCGCACCGTCATGTATTTCAACCTTGATGCGACATTGTTTATCCTTTAAATCAAAGCATGTGGAGCCTTCGTATTCAATACCTGCCCGCAACGGATTCCCTCCGTCCAGATGTCGCGCTGTCCCCATGAGAACCCAATCCAAGTAGGAGTTCGCCTGTGTAATGAGGTCCTTCGGCAATGTCTGCGTATCTACCGAGGCACCTGCTTTCACCAGTTTTCCCGCAGCGGTCAGGCCCTTTTCACTCGACAAACCTTTAATAAAACCCGTCATGAAGAGTTTATCCCGAGCCCGCGTCAACGCAACATAGAGAATACGCTGTTCCTCGGCCTTGAGGGCCGCTTCTTTGACGTCTTTCACATAAAACCACGGCATGGTCGGATATGTGACGCGTATATCCGGATAATAGCCCTTAAGCCCGATGCCGGCGTTCTTATCGATGAGCAGCGGCGACGTCAAATCGCGTTTATTGAACCGCTTTTGCATGCCCGACAAGAACACCACAGGAAATTCGAGGCCCTTACTCTTATGAATCGTCATGAGTCGCACCACATCGTCCGCTTCGGTAACCACGTTCGCCACCGCCATATCCTGATTACTGTCACGCAAGCTTTCAACAAAGCGCAAAAATCTGAACAGTCCTCGGAATCCGGACGATTCAAAGCCCTTCGCCCTCTCGTACAACGCCAGCACATTGGCGCGACGCACCAGGCCGTTCGGCATGGCGCCCACATAATTTACATAATCCTGAGATTCGTAAATATCCCACAACAGATCGGCCACCCCGTGACGGCGGGACAATGTACGCCACCGCTCCATATGAGCGATAAACGACAGCAGCCGTTCATCCTGCGTCCGCTCCGCATAAGCCGGCATGAGGGTCCACAAAGTCCCCTCTCCGGAAAGGCGAAGCGCACCCAGTTCATTGGCATCGAGGCCGACTAGCCCCGAATGAAGAACGGCCGCCATCGGCAAGTCCTGCTCCGGATTGTCGATAATGGATAGCAGTGCTAAAAGCAGCTGAATCTCCTGGGCCTCAAAGTATCCGTCCCGCTCGTTCACGACCGCAGGGATCCCAGCCTGTCGCATAGCCTCCACGGCACGAGTGCCCCAACCGGCAAGAGAACGGCGCAACACGACAAAGTCCCGCCACTCGATCTGCCGAAATGTGCCGTCCGGATTCTGAACGCACTTTTTGGAAGCGTGAATCTCCTTGATTTTTTGAATTATAAAATCAAGTTCCCGTTCGTTATTCTCCGGCTCATCCCTGTCCTCTTCCATGTCTTTCACATAAGCGCCGAGCGTATCGGAGCCCACATCGAGCAGTTGCAGTTCCACGTCGCCGCCGACCCAGTTATCCGGTGCATCCTCCACGATACGCCCCGGAATGAGGGATTCCCGCTCCGTGTAATTCAGTTCGGCCGCTTCGGCGGTCATAATCTGATAGAACAGAAAATTCGTCACCGCCAGAATATTTTCATGAGACCGGAAATTCTTCGCCAAATCGATACGGCGCTCCACCGCATCAGATCCGCCGTACGTATTATACTTATCCATAAACAGAGAGCTGTCCGCCATGCGGAAACTGTAAATGGCCTGCTTAACGTCGCCCACATAAAATCGATTATCCTCTTTGGAAATCAAGTTGATAATCGTCTCCTGCACCCCGTTCGTATCCTGGTATTCGTCGACCATGATTTCTTTGAAAGTATCCTGCAGTTCCTTCGCCACATCGGACGGTTGAGGGTCATCTTCCGTTCCTGGCTCCACGAGGAGCGCCAGACACAGATGCTCAAGGTCGTTAAAGTCCATGACGCCCTGTTCCTTCTTCGCCTCCACATAAACTTCGTGAAAGGCGATTGTGAGTTCTACAAGGCCCTCAATGACGGGATACTGAGATCTGAACTGCTCCTGCAATGTCGTTTCCGACACGGTGAATATACCGGATTGCATGCTTTTCAAATCATCTTTATTCTGATTGGCCAGCACTTTAAATTCTTCGACCAACGCAGGGTCCATGGATGCGCCCTCTTTCGAGCCTAATCGCAACTGATCCTTTAAAAACGCATCCAGATGCGCACAGGCGGAGCCCATCGCATCCCACGTATGAGCCGAAACGAGAGTCATAAGGCCGGCCAGCTGATTATCATAATTTTTCTGCCACTTTTGAGGGCCTGCAGGTTCTAAGAGAATCTGCTCCATCCGCTGCAACCGCTCCTTGATGCGTTCAACGGTCTCCATCTGCTTGTCCCACATGAATTGGCCCCACAAGGTGTCCACAGGCGATACATCCATCGCTTCCCTGTACGGCACCAAAGCGCGGCGCAGCCATCCGTCGGGATTACTGAGGGACATGGCGTAATTATATAGCGCCATCACCTTCTCCGACAAACCCGCATCGGATTTATCATCGCTGAAGAAATCCGCCAGTTCATAAATATTATAAGTAGCGTCCTCGTAGGCCGCTTTCAGCAGATCCTCCAGCACCTCCTGCTGCAGGAGCGCCATTTCCGCCTCGTTCCCGATACGCGCCGTCGGATTGATATCGAGTTTGTAAAAGTACGAACGGATCACCCACTGACAGAAGGAGTGAAGCGTTGAAATATGAGCGGACGGCAACAGATTGAGCTGCCGTTCCAATCGCGCCTGCAGCTTCGGATCATCTGTGGATTCCATGGCCTTTGCCAATGCCAGCCCGATACGGGAGCTCATCTCCTGCGCCGCCGCCTTCGTGAAGGTTACGACCATCAGTTCCTGTACGGATAACGGATTATCCATATCCTTGAGACGCGTAATGATGCGTTCCACGAGGACCGCCGTCTTACCGGATCCCGCTGCGGCCGCCACCAGCAAGGTCTGAGCCGACAGAGCCGAATCCTTCGGTGCGATAATCGCCGATTCCTGTTCAGGCGTCCACTTAACAGCCATGGTCTTCACCTCCTTCATTCAATGCTTCTTTCATAGAGTTCAGCGCATCCTCTTCCGCCAGTCTGGATAAATAATTGTATTGATTGCGACTCGAATCAAAGCGGCACACGTTCTGATATTCGCAATAGGTACACGGCCGCACGCCGTTCAGCTGATACGGCTTGATAGGAAACAATCCGTCCCCTATCTGCTGTCCCGCCCGGGCCATCACGTGACGAGTATACCGGCACATAACGTCAAAGTCGCCGGAGCTCTTCACCTTAGGCTTGTCGCCTTTATGAATCTGCTGATCCTTACCGATGCGAAGCGGCACGTAAGGCCCTTTACCGGAGCCATAATTAAGCACCTGATTGTCAATGTGCGTCAACAGTTCCACATCATCCGCAAAATAACCGCTGTTCTGCAAGGTGCTGTTCTTCTTAGCCAGCTCCGACGCGTCATCATAGGATATAGGCGCATCCGACGATGTCTGCGGATTCTTAACATACGTATATACGACCGCAGCCGGAGACATCGCATCGCCATGCATTCCGCCGTATGCGGATTCCAATGCCAGTAAATATGTCATCAGCTGCAGCTTGAGTCCGTAATACACATCCTGAGCGCTCACCTTGGCACCGCCCGACTTGTAGTCGATGACCATACCGTACGTTTGACCGTCCGTGGTATATTCATCGATTCTGTCGATCTGTCCCGCAAGACGGAGATAGCGATCAGCGCCGAGAGACACATTAATCGAATCCCAGCCGCCTCCGCGGCCGAAATTCTGCTCCAGATACTTCGTATTGAAATCGCTGCGCTTCGACCATTCCACGAGACGTCCTACAGTCGATTCCAATGTGCGCTGCACACGGCTTTCGATAGCCTCCTGATACGCGGAGCTTTCATCATCACTGAACTGATTGTCTCTCACGATTTCATCGACAACAGCACTGCACATCTCGCGCTGCGTCGACTCATCCAAATCGCGCCACTGCTGATTATGTTCCAGCAGATAATTGCCGAGGCGCTCCAGATTGGCGTGCAGGAAGGTACCGATTTCAGGCGCTCCGAAGGAACGCACCTTGCGCGGTTCCAGTCGCAATCCGTACTGTGCATAGAAGCGGAACGGACATTGCTGGTATTTTTCAAGACGCGTCACGGAGCCGGACATGTAGCCCTTTGATAAGAACAGACCGTTTACCAGGTCCTGCGTGATGACCGGCACGTCGTTATTATCGCGAATACCGCGCGACACCTCGGCCAGACGAGTTCGATAGGCCGCACTTCGACGGGCCCAGTTATAAAGGCCCCACCACACGGGACTCACAGGTTCGCCGCTAAGAAGCGCCCCCCATCGTTCCGACAGGAGGGACAGACTCTGATTCGGATGCCATAAGTAGCGTTCTTCCGTGTCGGGCATGATGGTAAGCGGCACATCGACAGCCTCATCCACATAGCCGAGCGATTCCAGACGCTTAATCACAAGGGCCGGTTCAAGCCCCGTACCGTCCTCGCCGGATCCGGCATAGGACAATGTCAACGAATCTCCGCCTCTTGTCATCGCCAGGTAGAGCAGGAAATTTTCGTTGAACGCCTTCGGCAGTGCCCCTTCCGCAAGAGTAATGCCGGCCTCGGCCAGTTCCTGACGCTCCCGGTCCTTGATGAGTCCTTCATCGCCCATGCTTTGCGGGAATACTCCCTGATTGAGGCCCATCACGAAAACCTTCGGCCACCACTGACTATATCCGCGCTCGATGGTGGTGATTACCACATGATCTAGAGACGGCGGAATCATGGAGTAATTGACGTCACTCAAGCCTTCTTCAAGGAGCAGCATCATCTCATCTAACGTGAGAATTTCATCCTTCATCACCGACGATACTTCGTCAATGAACGAAATGACCGCATTATACATCTGCTCATGACTCGCCTTAGACTCCTGATCTCCGCTCGCCTCGGCATCCTGAGTCCATTCATAGAGGCGGTGCGGCACCTGCAGCACCTCTAAAATGCGATACAGCTCGGCGCCCCATTCGCCACCCGTATGGCCCTCCGCATTCGATGCGAAATCAAACCACGGCGACAAAATGTCCATGATAATCTGACGGGACACATTGACACGCGCTCTGCGAGGCGCATCAAAATGGGTTTCCTCATCGTCCCGCCCCCTTTGAAAGCCCTGTAAATACGACCAGCTTTCAGATTCCCATTTATAATGATCGATACCGAATTCGAGAACGTAATTTTCCAATTCATCGACGGCCTCGCGCGTAAGAGGCATTAAATCCGTTTTCAATAAACGGAACATGCTGTCACGACTGTAGCTATGACGGACGATACCAAATAAATCCGTCAACAGTTCTCCTAACGGATGATTTTTCATCGGTCGCTGACGGTCGATAAAATGTGGAACACCGTAACGGGTAAAAACCTTTTCCAATGTGTCCCCATAAGTTTCCGATTCGCGCAGCATGACGCACACATCGCGATACCGCGCACCTTCAGAGGATTCCACATAATCCAATATACGCCGCGCCACCGCATCGGCTTCGCGCTCCCGATTATATCCTCTGATGAGGGAAATCCGCTCATCCGTAGAGTTCGCCCTTGCGGGACTCGTAAAGAAATCGGACTCTAACGCCTGTACCACCCGGGGGCCCCGCTTGCCGTCAAAGCCTACCCATTCGATTCGGCTACCATATCGGGCGACCAACGTGTCATAGATTTCAAGAGGACGGCTGAACAGATGCTCTCCGCGGCGTGCAACATTGAGCGCTTCGGGAGCCATCGGCAAATCGACGGTGATAACCGCTTCCTTCGCCAGATCAAACAGAGTATAAATCAGTTCATAATGAGTCGGCGTAAACCAATGGAAACCGTCGATAAAGACATGGCAATTCTCCATCAGCGGGGAGTGCGGCAACGCCTCCACGATTTCCATGATCGGGTCTATATCGCGCTCGCCGTGACGGCTGATCTCTTCTTCGTATGCCGCCATGCATAGAGCGAGTTCACGCAACTTCTTCTGCAACACACCGTTCTTTACGGATTCAGCGCCGCGTTCCAGATCATCCGGCCCGATGCGAAACGCACGAAACTCGGAAAATAATTGTTGCAGCACCGACGAGAACTCAGGACGTTTCGTCGCCTGTTCCAGGAGCCCTAATTCCTGCTGTTTGCGCTTCATCACAAGGCGCAGCAACATGGCGCGACCGAACGCTGTCAGTCCCGATTGATGATCCCCTTTGGAACCGATAGACTGGTACACTTGGTATCCGAGGCGTCCAAAGCCTACAACCCGCACCGTCGTAAAACCTTTTTGAGGCATAAACTCCGCCAGTTCCCGTTCCACCCGATAAGTTGCCGGTTCGGGCACGAGCAGAATAATCGGGTCCCCCGGGCATTCTTTCATCACTTGTGCAATTCGCGCGCAGACGGCCTGCGTCTTGCCGGATCCGGCGCGTCCGTAATATATACTGATACTCATGAGACCTCCCTGGTGAAAGCTTTCACCATCTCAATAGTAAATCGTCAAATCGTAAGAGGAGATACAAATATCTCCACTATCTTTATATTATACTATTATATACTATCGGGCCGGTTTATCGTATATTGCGCGGTATTTATATCCGTTATCATACAATCTTCATATCCGTCAAGTCTTTCTCAGTTTATAGTTGGTAATTTATTTTATATTTTATTTACAATTTGTATTTTTTTCGATATAATATACTTTAAAGTATTTATTTTGTGATATTTGTAAATTAAAACTAGGAGTGACTTTACATGAACAAGAAACATTTAGCTGCAGCATTCGCAGTATTTGCAGCAACATCTATATCTTTTTCCGCATTTGCCGCATCGGTAGATGCAAACGCACGCGCTTATGAACGCGCTGCTCAACAGCAAGCTCAATCCGGCTATTCCGATACGGAAGCCCGTAGACCTATGGTACAAACAGGTTACACTGCAACTCCTCCACAAGTTGCTAAGAAAAATGTGGCTGCCGATCCATATGCAGCAGGCGACATGACACAACAAAGACCTGTGTCAAAAGATTTAGGCGACCCTATCTTCGTTGCACCTCAGACAACAGCTATCGGTCTACAAATCATGGATCCGATCCCTACTACACAACAACCTGTATACCAGGAAACAGTAGCATCCTTGAACTATAACAATAACGGCAACTCTTATGTGAACCGTTACAAAGCAAACCAGTTGAACGCATTCGACGTTCTATTGAACGGTAAGTCCTATACATATAACTTGCCGGCTTACACAAACGGCTATCAGGTAAAAACAGCAAGCTCTTATAATCACACAGGCAACGGCGTCGCTAACGTGTTCTCCACAAACGTGATTACGGAGGCTGTTGTCAACAATCAATCCTTGCGCATCACTGTTAACATGACTCAACCTACAGCAGTTGCGGCAGGTAAATTGATGTCCATGCAAAAATCCGGTAATCTTTCCGCTGCTGAAATAGCAACATTATTCGCTTATAATGAAAGCTATGATGGCGTAAAACAAGCGGCTTATTACGATGTATTCAACAATGCGGGCCGCTTCATCGTTGTGAAGTCCGGTGCTGTTACAGTTCCAAACGGCGCTCAACATCCGTATGCAACGGCTATGTTCGCATTGACTGACGATACAGTAGCGGCTGTTACCGTATCCGGCAATACATCCGATGCTTATGAACTAGTAAAAGGCACTGCATACGCGATCGCACAATCCGCAAAGATTGCAAACAATAACGCCGCACCCAAGGCAAAACGCTAATCAGGTGTTCGCACAAAAATAAAAACGAATACATAACAAAGAAGGGCTGTACCCAAATGTAAAATTAATTACATTTTGAGTGCAGTCCTTCTTTTTTCGATTCATGGAATTAAATTTGCAACACGTTTTGTCCTATAACCCTAAATGTTTGTTTAGAATTATTGATAACAAGAAACTTTATTATATACTTCTCCATTATTTATACAATCTGGTTAAATAGGTGACGCTCAAAGTTACAATTATAGTGCCTATAATTTCATTTATGGTAATATTATGATTCAATACGATTACATCTAATACCAATGTTGAAATCGGGCCTAATGCACTAATTATTGCAGTTTGTGTTGCACTAATAACTTTTACTCCATAAGATAAAAGATAGGAAGGAATTATAGAACACATTAAAGCCAGTAGTACTAAATAAACCATTACACTATCTTCAAGCAAAAAGCTAGGTGTAACATCTTTCGAAAAAATCATAAAAATTAAAACTAATGCTATAGTGCTTATACACATATAGGCACTGGTAAAAGCAGTTGCTCCAATCATTTGAACGGCATGCTTACTATAAATAATGAATATAGCCCAAAAGATTGCAGATAACAGAACTAATCCTCCACCAACCAGGGTATCTCTAATATTTCCGATTACAATTGGATTAAACATAAACATTAGTCCAATTACTGTCGAAAAAATTAAACCGATCTGAACGATTGTAATTTTAGAGCTCTCTTTAGATAGTAGAAAAACATATATTGGAAAAGTGAATAAAATAGCCCGTTCCAAAGATGCAGATATGAATAACAGCCCGATAAAATCTGCTATCGATGATGACAAATAAATAAAAGAACCGATTACACCGTATATCATTACCTGTTTAATGCCTGTATTTTTCCAATCCACTTTCAACAGAGGAACTAAGAAAAAGGGCAATGAAATAATAGCCCTATACATTAATATCATAATAGGAGTAATTTCATGTAGGTAAAGAAGTTTCGCAAAAATGGATTTCGTTGATAAAAAAATGGTTGCTAGAAATATTGCCAATAAGCCTATATTTTTTACTGACGAACTCATTCTATATCCTCTTTCCGGAATTTCTAATATTTTAACACTCCATCTTACCGAACTGCAGAAACACCTTCAAAGCTGTTTGTGACATCAAGCGATACCCCAACTCATTGGGATGTACTTCGCCCGCGAATACAATATGTCCGCTACGGTCCGCTTCATGTAAAGTGCTGTAAAAATCGATAATCTTATGATGGTGCTTTGATGCATAGGTTTTCAGCTTATCGTTAACGGCGACGACTTCCCGGTTGATACCGTCCATATCGCTGTCAATCTGTGTTTCCAGGCCAATAATAATCCGTCCTTTTTCAGCAGCCTGTTCGATAGCTTTCACAAGAATGCGAAATACATAGCCCGCATCACGTCCCTGCAGAATATCGTTGGTACCGCACATGAGGAAGATATAGCGATTTTGGTCGTAAGAAACTGCACTCGCCCAGGCCTCCACACGATTGAGCAGGCCCTGTACGGACAGTCCGTCCACGCCGTAATTGGTAAACTGCGTATGCGTCATCGCCTCTGCGCACAATTCGACCCAGCCGAGCCCGTACGGTACATCATAACCGCGCGTAATACTGTCACCGAAACAGACTATATGCATAACGAACCTCCTTCGCTACAGATAGTTTCTATTATTTCTATCACTTCGATACCAATAGTTTATACTATTTCGACACAAACAATTTCTGTTACTTTGATACAAATACTTTCCATCAAATCGGTTCTGTCAATTGCTCATTGGTATAAACACCTGAGCTTTCACCGATTAAGACGCACAAAGAATAACGCGCATGCGCCGATAGCAGGAGCGATGGCGATAGACATCAAAGACAGTTGGTAGCTGCCCGTCATAACAAGAACATTTCCCAACAGTAACGGCGCCAGAAGAGCCCCGATTTGGTTAAAGAGATTTACGAAGCCCGCCGTAGTTCCGCGCAAGTGCGGCGCCGCCGACTGTACCACGAGGGCATTCGTCAATGCGCTATGCATAAAAGCCCCAATCCCCAAGATCGGCCCCGTTACAAAGAGCATATCCGGATTATTCGTGCTGGCAAATAAAATCAGCGCAGGTGCAAACAGGAACATCACAAAAGCCGCCAGGTGATTCTTCTTAATCGGCAAAATATCCGATAAAATACCGATAGTCGGCTTTGCAATAAGCGCCGCCGTGCCGAAGGCACTCATAACCTGCCCTGCATAGATAGCCGTTACACCCAGCTGCTTAACCATGTACAAGTTCGCCCACTGAGTTACACCCCAGGTCGTTCCCGTCGCAAAAAAGCCGGCGATCGCAAGGCAGCGAATATTTCGATTCGAGATGATATGCTTCAAATTTTCTTTTAAAGATGTTTGACCCATACCGAGTTTAGCCGCTGCTGCAGACGCTTCTGATTCGCGCTGAGCCATGATCTCCTCACTCGGTTTACGGACTGTAAAATAACACAGAAGCCATACCGCTAACGGCAATGCGGCTGTCACGAGAAACGCGGTCTGCCAACCGTAATGAGTCGCCACATACGGCGCATATAGATTAACGGTAGTAATACCGAAAGAGGTACAGCTCATAAAGAATCCTACCGCCACACCGCGTTGATTCGGGCCGAAGTGATCACCGATAGCACTCAGACAGGATGCCTGTACAGGCCCGGACATAACACCTAATAGGAACCGCAATCCCCATGCATAAGTATAATCCGTAATGGTGCTCATCAAGGCTGTTACCGCGGCCATACCGATTAAGCTGCATAAAATAGTTCGGCGATAGCCGATCTTATCCGCCAGGATACCGCCGGGCAATACCGTGAGCGCATAACCGAAGTAAAATGCCGCAATATGCTGAGATCCCATCTTTGCCGTAAAATTGAGCGCATCATTGACGATGGGCATAACCGATGCCCAGGATAAACGCATGACAAAACTCAATAAAAACGTGAGCCATACGCTGACTAAAATTAAAATCTGTGACCGTGAAAACCTGATTCCCCCCATGGGACCTCCTCTATACAATAATCAAATTAATACATCGATAGCATACCATAGAGAATAAAGATTTTCTATAAAAACTATTCCCCCTAGCGCCAATTCTCATTTACTTTCACCTATGCTATACTGAAAGCAACTTAATGAATTCTGTTTATGCAAAGTTTCTATATTTCACATATTGTAATGTCTATGAAATCTGATATACTATAGATAGTGAACAGACTTCAACGCTACGGGTGTTGGTCACTAAGGCGCTATCTTTTGATAGTGCCTTTTTTATTTACACGGAGGTTAATATCATGGCCTATGACAAAAGTATAAAGAAGCCACCAGTCTTCCTTTGGACTTCGAAGATAAACTAAATATACTTTACGAAAATATTTCATAAATAAAAATCCCCTCTACACAACCGTGCAAAGGGGAAAATATTTTATCTGGTATCCTTTAGAATCAAAAAATTCAAAAGATTATGGCGGAGAGGGTGGGATTCGAACCCACGGCCCCTTGCGGAGTCACTGGTTTTCAAGACCAGCTCCTTAAACCACTCGGACACCTCTCCATAATTTAGTATTATATCAGATAAACCATTGTTATCGCAACATAAGGACCTCTCGAATTACGGGAGGTCCTTTTTCGCTGTCATTGACAACGATACATTCATAATGAAATTAGAATAAATCTTTTTTCCACATACCGATGATGGCAATGATGGAGCACACCACGGAAATGCCTATCACTTCATAGAATCCGTTCGGATCATCCTGGAACGGCAACGCCACATTCGTCCCCCACAGGCTGAATATAATCGTCGGCACCGCCAAGGTAATCGTAAGGGCCGCCAACATTTTCATCACCATATTGAGGTTATTTGAGATGATGGATGTGAAAGCGTTCATCATGTTCATCAGAATGTTAGAGTACATTTCAACCATCTCGATGGCCTGTTTATTCTCGATAATAACGTCTTCCAGGAGGTCTTCGTCCTCTTCGTACATCTTGAGCAGATGTTTATAAGTCGTATGACCGCGCAAACGCAACAGCCTCTCCATAACGGTACCGTTCGTACGCAAGGCGGACGTAAAGTATGTCATGGATTTCTGTAATTCCAACAACTGGAAAAAGTCCTTATTCTTCGTCGTATGACGCAACTGAACTTCGATATCATCGGTACGGCGGTTGATCTGTTGCAAGTAACGCAGGAACAGCGTCGCCGTGCGGTACAGGATCTGGAACAGGAACCGTGTCTTTTTATACGTATAGAACGTAGACAGTTGATTCGAAATGAACGGATACAACACCTCGGACTCTTCAAGACATACGGTAATGAAGAAGTCAGGCGTCAAAAAGATACCGAGCGGCACCGTATCGTACATATCATTGCCACGAATCGCCGGAATATTGATAACGACGAAAATATAATTATCCTCCAACTCCACGTGAGAACGTTCTTCCATATCGAGAGCGGTCTTTAATACATCCGTCGGAATTTCCGTCAAAATATTGATGAGGGATAACTCATCGGGGTCAGGGTTCACCAAATTTACCCAAGAACCTTTTGTGGCATCTGACACAGTGTAATCGGCAACTAATTCTTCTTCAATATGTTTGTACACCGTAATCATGCTATCCCTCCTTCCAACGAACGTACAATAATAATCATCTCTAAAATTATATACTATTTAAGGATGCTATTCAATTCAAGATGCTTAATTTTCTCCGTGAAAGTAAAAGAGACCGCCCAACGGACAGCCGCTTTTACCATGTTTATATGTCTGGAGAATACCGATACCATGTATCGGCCGTCATCCGGCCCCGATGATGCGCTAATCACAATTACAACATTACCGGGAGCAGATTAACCGCTTTCACAAAGGAAAATCTATCTTAACCCTTACGGTTTAAGATTCGAATGGAGTTTAAAATACAGAGGATGGACACCCCCGTGTCGCCGAATACGGCCCACCACATGGACGCATAGCCCATAAGGCCCATCGCCATAATGATAATCTTGACGGCAATGGCGAATACTACGTTTTGCCATGCCACACTCAATGTCGCCTTGGAAAGATCGATAACATGAGCGATAGCTTTCAAAGAAGGACGCATGAATACGACATCGGCCGCTTCAATAGCCGCGTCGGCACCACTGCCCATCGCACCGCCCACATCGGCACCGGCCAATACAGGGGCATCATTGATGCCGTCCCCGACGAACATGGTCGGACCATATTCGGAACGAACCCCCTGCACGGCGGATAGTTTATCTTGCGGCAACAATTGAGCACGCACGGCGCTCACGCCGGTCTGTTTCGCAATATAATCGGCACTGGCTTGCGCATCACCGGTCAACATGATGGTCTTAATATTCTGACGGTTAAGATCTGTAATCGCCTCCGCAGAGTCAGGTCGAGGTTCATCGGCAATGATAATACGACCGATATACATATTACCTTCCGCAACCAGCACCTCTGTGCCGTATTCCGCAGCATCGGTAGGATAGCCCTGCACTTCATAGCGTTCCATGAGTCGACGGTTGCCGACGAGAACCTGTTGACCGTTGGTCATGCCTACCATGCCTTCTCCGGCCAACTCCTGAACAAAGTCGAAAGCCTCAACCGTAACGCCCCGATTCTTCGCTTCAGCGACGATACTCGTTGCAATCGGATGTGTGGATACGGCTTCAATAGCGGCAGCCATAGATAACAAATGAGCCTCGCTCACATGTGAGCCGACGGTTTCCACCGTATTGACCTTGAATTCACCGGATGTGATCGTGCCGGTTTTATCGAGTGCCACAGCTTTCACATTCGCAAGGGCCTCGATAACACGACCGCCCTTGAGCAGAATACCGTGTTTCGACGCATTGCCGATACCGGAGAAGAATGCCAACGGAACGCTGAGCACCAGTGCGCATGGACAGGAAATTACGAGGAATGTAAGGGCCGTATAAATCCATTTGTTCCAGTCCCCCGTAATAAGAGACGGAATGATGGCGACGGTGATGGCCAACACTACAACAATCGGTGTGTACACGCGGGCAAAGCGCGTGATGAAACGGTCGATTTTCGGCTTCGAGGACGCCGCATTTTCAACGGCATCCAAAATCTTAGTCACCATCGATTCTTCAAGAACCTTATCGACACGCATCGTAATGCGACCGGATTCGTTGATGCAACCGGACATGAGCTGTGTCCCCGCTACCGCGCGTACAGGAACGGGCTCACCTGTTACAGGCGCCGTATTGATACGGGTTTCGCCTTCAAGCACGGTGCCGTCCAACGGAATTAAATCGCCGGGACGTACTTCAACGGTCCATCCCACCTCAACCTTTTCAGGGGCCATCACGACAATTTCACCGCCGCAGCATGTATCGACAACGCGTACCTCCTGAGGGCGCATATCGACGGCATTCATAATCTCCGTACGACTGCGGTCCGTCGCTTTATGTTCAAAGAACTCGCCGATACGGTAGAACAGGATAACGCCTACCGCTTCAGGCAATGCATCGATAGCGATGGCGCCCAATGTCGCGATGGACATGAGGAAGTTTTCGTCAAATACTTCACCTTTCAAAATGTTACGGCCGGCGATGCGCAACACAGGGAACGCAAGAATCACATACGCGATGTAATAAATCGGTTTTTCGATACTTTCAGGCATGCCGATAGCAGGGTAAAACGCAGTCAACGCCTCATAGGCCATGAATAATAAGCCCGCCACGATAACGGCAATCGTAACGGCATCGCTGCCGTGATCATGACTATGCCCGTGATCATCCATAACCGCCTTGGATTTACGTTCGTAATCAGCCACGGTTACGCCCTCTTCAATGGCATCGCAAATGTTCTGAATATCCTGTTTTAAAGCCTCCCGATCGGACCAAGAGCCGGTCAATTTCAATTGATGCGTAGCAATGGCGAAATTTGCCGTTTCGATACCGTCCATCTTGCGGATACGATCCTCAATCTTCGCTGCGCAATTAGCACAATTCAGATCCTGCAACAATAATGTTTCTTCCATGATGTCTCCTTATCGATATGTAAAAGCATATCTATCTTTACTTCGCCACAATATAACGAAAAAATAAACATATGAATGTTTGTTCATATGTTTATTCTAATAAAATATATTGTATCTGTCAAGAAGAATTATCAATAATAATATACACCAGAATTTCTGAAATCAACAGGCCCTATTACTCATATAAATTAAGTTCTTTAATATCCTTAAAAGAAATGATCGCGCCTTCAACAGATACTCTATGAGACGACCGTTCTACAGCCTCGACAATACCTACTGACTCCGTATAACGGTGACCGGTATAGTACAGAACCCGCACAAAATCCCCTTCTGCAAGCGACTGAATCGTGCGATTCAACTCCTCCAATTGATCTTCCGACAACTCTACACGAGCCTCTTTAGGCCGCGATGCGGCGTCCAGCAATGCTTCAAAGCCCTTAAGCGCCGCAAAAGGCATAAACTGCTTAGCCCGTTGTAAACGGGACATACGTTGCTTCATGAATCTATACCTCTCCCCCTGTTCTACTCTCCGTTATGGCCACCTATCAATGTATTCCTGAAGCGCATGGTACCTTCGCTCTGCAGGCTCGATGCACGCAGAATAGCATTTTTACCGAACTGCTCCTTAATAGATAACATCGCCTCCTGCACCTGTCGTTCCTTATTCTCCGTATCGATTGTGAAAGCACTGAACAGGTCCTCCTCCTCCGGTATGGCGGAGCGATTGACCAAATTCTCGAAACTCACCCCTATACGACGGATAAGCTCATCTTTATGACAGTGCTGCGCATATAATTTAACGACCGCCGCCGTCAAAACCTGAAGTGAATCCGTATACTGCTTTAATTTCTTAGAACCCCCAGTGGAACGAACCGCATCATCGGCATAACCGATATGAACGTGAATATGGTCGGTCACACCTTTGATTTGTAACAGCTCTAACACCAAAGACTCCACCATCTCACGCATAGGCACATGAGCTTCTTCATAGGTATAATTCCGCAGTAGGATTTGGCTACGCGACACGGAGTGCTTTGCGGGGCGATATGCATGAATATCGGCAAGCGTACACGGTTCACACCCCCACGCATGGTCGATAATCAACTCCGCATTAACGCCGAACTCTTTATACAACTTTGCCTCCGGAATCAAGGTGACCCCATGCAAATCAAAGGCACCATACCTGTGTAATCGGTTCGCTATACCCCTTCCGATCTGCCATATATCGGTAAGAGGCTGATGATACCAAATCTGTTCTTTAAAAAGACTTTCATCAAGATACCCGATAAAATCAGGTGCATGTTTCGCGAGGATATCGAGGGCAATCTTGGCGAGGAACAGATTCGTACCGATACCGACGGTAGCGTAAATACGAGTCACCTCCAACACCGCATCGAGGAACATCTGCGCCAGCTGACGCGGCGTCTTCTTATATAGCGGTAAATACGACGTTATATCGATAAAGTACTCGTCGATTGAATACACATGCACATCCTCAGGCGCCACATACCGTAATAATGTACCGTAAATCTCGGCGGACACCTCCATATAGCGTTTCATATGCGGTTTGACCGTCAAATACTCAATATAAGGAGGAATCTGAAAGAGCCGACTGCGATTCTTGACACCCATCTGTTTTAAAGCCGGCGAAATCGCTAGCGTAATGGCCCCCTTTCCACGAGAACCATCGGCCACCACAAGAAACGTTGTAAAGGGATCGAGCCCTAAATCGGCGCATTCAACAGATGCATAAAAACACTTCAGATCAATACACATATATATCCGATCCGTATCGGCCGAACCCATACAAACACCTCCCTACCGCTAACGCTATACCTTTTACAAACCTTTATCGTCGCAGTGATTACTATGATTAGTATAACAAAAACAGCCAGTTATTTCAAACATATGTTTGCTATTGCAGGAGCGTTTTTTTAGTATAGAAGTGTTTTTTAATATCAACAGAGCAACAATATAAAAAGAGCCTCTAACACCGGATCTATCATCCGGTGTTAGGGACTCTTATATTTTAGGGTCTATGAAATTTTGAGGCTTTCACCTGGTGCCTATCAGGATAATTCCGATAGCAATCCTAAAGCAAATAAAATTAATATGACACCATAACAGGTATTTGTTTTTGCATTATCAATGCTGACTTTACCATTTTTTAACAACGACCCTGACGAGCTATATGGAACCATCGCGCCCGGAGCTAAAACAGTAATATAAAATTCTACGCTTTTAGTGATGCATGTCTCACCATTCAATATATATTCCACATCATATCCGTAAATGGTCGTAAAGTTCGGCAACTCCTTTATAACCCGCGGAGTTATAGATAAAATTGACACCAGAATACTGTTACGGCGCAATAAATATCTATAAAGAACAAAATATAGACCGCAAAGAAGAACCGCAAGCGCTACACAAAATTGCCACGGATTATCAATCATATCCAACCTCTTTCAGTCTAATTCAATATATCATCAATACCTTTATAACAACTTATACTCAGCTAAAAATTCATGGGCCACATCGGTCGGCTACCGATGTCCTGTTTCAACGGCATAGTTCATTTAGCCATGTCCTGATCTGTGATGGTTCCGGTCAACGATTCCAAAATCGCTCTTAATTCAGGGTGTACCGCTAATACTTCACTGCGCACCACATTGCCGCACATGTACGAAGGGTAGAGATGTTTATCATCCTGCAGGACGGACGGTAACAGGTGCTCTGCTCAATTGCCCATCCGTCGTAAATATAGGCATGGCATCCACCCGCCTTTCTATCATGACTGTTTTACCGGATTATCGATATATTATTGTTCAGGGCCCATATCTTTATAGGCCACATCACGGAAGCGCGTCAATTCACCGACGAATTGAAGTTCCACGGTGCCGACGGAACCGTTACGATGTTTACGGATGAGAATCTCCGCATTATCGCCCTTTTCGGAATTTTCATCGTAATATTTATCGCGATACAGGAAGATAACGATATCCGCATCCTGTTCAAGGGAACCGGATTCACGAAGATCTGAAAGCACAGGCCGTTTATCGGGGCGGCTTTCAACGCTACGAGACAGCTGAGACAATGCGATAACAGGAACGTTGAACTCACGAGCGATGAGCTTGAGGTTACGGGAAATTTCCGATACCTCCTGCTGGCGGTTTTCACTGCCTTTGCCCGCATTGCGCCCCTGCATGAGCTGAATATAGTCTACAATGACGAGATCAAGGCCATGCTCAACCTTGAGCCTGCGCAATTTGGAGCGCATATCCTGCACGGTAAGCCCCGGCGTATCATCGATGTACAGTTTCGATTTACTCATCACATCGGCTGCCGAGATAACCTTGCCCCAATCGTCCTGCGTCATATCGGCACGGCGCAATTTTTCAGAGCTCACCTCCGCCACGGAGGAAAGAATACGCCCTACCAGCTGTTCCTTGCCCATTTCGAGGGAGAAGAACGCTACGGTCTTGCCGGAAATCATGGATACATTCTGCGCGATATTCAAGGTAAACGCCGTCTTCCCCATGGCAGGACGCGCCGCTACGAGAATGAGGTCCGACTTCTGCAAGCCGTTAAATATATGGTCCAAATCCTTAAAGCCCGTCGGTATCCCCGTAAGAGCGCCTTCATGCTGTTGCAGCGCATTAAGCCTGTCCAGATTGGACAGTACGATATCACCGATAGCGGAAAACGATGATTCCGCCTGCGTTTGGCCGCTCACATCGAGGACCATCTGCTCCGCCTTATTCAGAATGGCTGTCGGCTCATCTTCACCGGCATAGGTCATGCCGACGATTTTATTACCTGCATCGATGAGGCGGCGCAACTGCGCCTTTTCACTGATAATACGCGCATGCTGCTCCACATTATACGACACGGACTCATTCGCCAAGGAGGTAATATACGCGAGCCCCCCTACGGCATCAAGTCGTTTGCGGCGATCCAGTTCTTCCCCGACGGTGATAAAGTCCGCCGTCTTATTTCCGTGGATAATCTCTAGAATCGCATCATAAATAATGCGATGAGCATCGCGGTAAAAGTCCTCTGCTTTCAGAATACTCGTCACCGTATCCACGACGGCGCTCGCATTGGAACCGTTCGTCAGCAACGCCCCGAGGACGGCCTTTTCAGCATCTAAATTATGCGGTGGAATACGTACATCCATGATAATCTCCCTTACTAACCTCTATAGATAAAAGAATTCACCATACTCTATGAGCATGGTGAAGCCCTATTATTCAGCCACTACATTAACCTTAATGGTCGTTGTAATTTCCGGATGTACGCGCACCAATACGTCATGCACACCTAATGTTTTCAACGGTTCTTTGATTTCGATCTTCTTTTTGTCGATATCCACCTTATATTGCGCTTTCGCCGCATCGGAAATATCCTTTGCCGTAACGGAACCGAATACGCGACCTTCTTCACCCATGCGAACCTTAACGGTCACTTCCACCTTAGCCAGTTGAGCCGCCAAAATCTTGGCTTCATCATTGGCTACCGCTTTATTATGTTCGATAGACGCCTGTTTTTGTTTCGCATTGTTGACATTAGTCGTCGTGCCTTCAAGGCCAAGGCCTTTTTTGATGAGCACATTGCGGCCGTATGCATCGCTGACCTCAACGATTTCACCTTTTTTACCGACTTTTTTTACATCTTCAAGCAATACTACTTTCATTCTTCTTCCTCCTCTGCTTCCACGGAATGAAGAGCTTCAAGGGCTTTATCCAAGATAGTCTTCTTCGCTTCCTCTATGGTCATGCCCTGTAACTGCGCACCGGCCACCGTTCTGTGACCGCCGCCGCCTAAGGCTTCCATGACAACCTGTACGTTCACCTTGCCCTTGGAACGAGCGCTGACGCCGATACCGCCGTCATTCAGCGAATAGAGTACAAAGGCTGCCTCAATATCTTCATTGCTGATGAGCATATCTGCACTTTGTGCCGCCAATGCCATCATGTCCATCATACCTTCTGGAGCTACGGAGATTGCAATTCCTTCGGTACGACTGGCTTCAAATACCATTTTAGCACGCAATTGAATGGAATCGAAGGTTTCAATAAATAATTGTTTTACCATTTCGATGTCCGCACCGGCCCTACGTAAGAACGCCGCCGCTTCAAATGTACGCGCCCCCGTCTGTTGATTAAAATTCTTCGTATCTAGTACGATACCTGCGTAGATACCTGTGGCTTCCGATTTTGAAAGTTTCACGAAAGTCCCCACATATTGCACGAGTTCCGTTACGAGCTCACTCGTGGATGACGCAGCCGGTTCCAGATAGGTCAGCAACGGATTTTCTATAAAATCCGCCGCCCGACGATGATGATCGATAACGATACGACGTTCAGAGATTTCCAACGCCTCCTGAGCCGCCACCATTTCCGTACGATGTGTATCGCAGACAATGACAAGGGTATTCGGTTCCACCCAATTTCTTGCGGCTTCAGCAGTGATGATATGTTCTTCCCAGAATTCATCTTCATCGAGGACATGCACCATTTTTTCAATGGCACTGACTTCATCTGAAAGCGCCAGGCGCACCTCTTTACCGAGGGCTCTTGCGATAGCAACGATGCCGATAGCACCGCCCAACGCATCATAGTCCTCGCGTTGATGACCCATGACAAGAATCTTTTCGGAATCATTCATCAGTTCATGGATAGCTTGCCCCACGACGCGGGCACGAACGCGCGTATTCTTCTCTACGCCCGCCGTATTACCGCCGAAGAAACGGGTGCTTTCACCATCCATAATACAAACCTGGTCACCACCGCGCCCCAACGCGATATCGAGAGCCGCCCGAGCACGCTCGGACACCTCTTTTGCGGTCCCTACATTTTCACTGATACCGATGGAAATCGTCGCCGGAATCTGACGAGGAGACGGTAATTTACGAATCTTCTCTAGAATCTTGAAGCCGTCTGACTCCATTTTCACGAGAGCGCCGCGAGAAATGGCAAAGGTATACATATCATCCTGGAAATTACGGATAAATCCGTCAAATCCGTCGATTTCAGCCACCACGATATTATTGATATCCGCCCAAAGGTTTGTATAATCGCGGTCACTGAGGCCTTTTGTAAGTTCCTCGATGTTATCGATTTGGATCATGCCCCATACGGGCTGAGCCTCTTCCGCCTTGATACGAGCCTGCTCAAGAGTCGTAATATCCTTGAAATACAAGGCCATCACCGAATGATCAGCCAATTCATCATTACTATCCGTATCGGCTTTAGCGTCACGAGGATCAATAAACTTATAAATAATTTGGAAATACTTATCCTCGTATTGTTCCGTAATAAATCCGGATTTACCCCATATTTTATCGATGCGAAAACCCGGTATAAGCGTAGACATTTTCTGAAGTTTATTCCAATCCACCTCAACCCAGTCCGCAAAGACACTATTGTTCCATACCAATGTGCCCTGTTTATTCACGAGAGCAATCCCCATCGGCAGATTTTGCAAGGCAAAGTTCGATGCTTGTGTAACATTTTTCATCATCGCACTGAACTGTTCCCTAGCCAGACGCCGTCTATCATGAACGGTGTTATAGTTCACCAAGTATGCCGCCACCACGATAATACCTGCCAAAATCGCTACGGCCCAGTTAAAATAAGCCAATAACGCTAATAACAACGCGAGGACAGCGATAACGGTAAGTTCCATAACTTCCCATCTCCGTTGAAAGGATTTCATAACGGCCTCCTTTCTATTATGGTAGGCGCTTGTTAAAGCGCGAACGCATATCTAAAAACATATCAAAAATACCATATATTACGAGTGAATAAGGACTCATTACATATAAAAAAAATATAATAGCGAACTGGAAAAAATTCCCTAACTCATAAGCTTTCATAATCGCTATTAAACAGGTAACCCCATTGACAAAACAAATAGCCGCACCGAATAGCCCCAAATTCATTCCAACATCTTTAAGTACAGTCTGTTCATAGCCTATATATGACAACCCATAAACGAGGATAATACCGATCGCTAAAACACCGGCCCCCCATATCGGCATACGCCATGTATCCATGGGCGGCAACACACGGTGAAGCGTATCGGTACGCCGGGCGATATAAGAGACAAGCTTTGCCAAAATATATGTCATCAGTACACAGCCCCAAAACACAATAACTATCATAACCTGGTCAGCCATTGCAAAAGTTCTATTGACTTGCGCAACCATCGTATCGATTTGTTCCTGTGGGGCCGCCTGTTGACGTACAGCCTCAAGCATAGAATTCTTTAGCTCAGCGTTCATATTCTGACCTAAATTAACAAGATCAAAGGACCCAAATCCCTGAACCATCAACATCTGTACAAACAACATAAGAAAAAGGGCTAGCGCAGGTACGATAATCAACTTTCTAAAAGACCAGTTCGACCTAAATGCTTCCCCTAAAAATATACTCGGCAACGAATATATTAAAACCGTATTAGCTGCTATCGGCACTCCTAGAAAAAGGGCTACCATCATAAATGCCAGTACAGAAGCAATACAGCTGTAACGGCTGCCCCAGCGAATCCCCGTAACCGAAATGCCAGCAGGTGCCACAATAGTGGCCAAGAATAACATAAAAGGAACAACTGCGCCGATTACCGTCAACATAACGACGATGGTCGATACGAATGCGGTTTCCACCATCGCTCTTGTATTTCTTTGATTCATAAATCACCATTCTTACATAAGAAGATATATTAACTGGTATCTTTTAATTATAACAGTTTGAAAGGGCAACTTCAAATACCCCATATGGTAGATAATTGCGATAGTAGTGCTATTTATAGTACTGGCAGCACACACAGATAACATAAAATAGGGAGCTACCTAAAGTAGCTCCTCATCTCATATTACCATATGTAGTTAACGCATCATTTCAAATACATTCACATATGAAACATCAAAATGC
Source organism: Veillonella rodentium (assembly GCF_900187285.1). Classification (NCBI taxonomy): domain Bacteria; kingdom Bacillati; phylum Bacillota; class Negativicutes; order Veillonellales; family Veillonellaceae; genus Veillonella; species Veillonella rodentium. Next base: position 1,908,776 of record NZ_LT906470.1, read on the forward strand.
TCGCATATATCCGGTATTTTGACCTTTGTAGTCCTTGGTCCCGCTAGAATTTCGTGGGTTACGACCACGCCTCTGCGGACACTCGCATAAGCTATAAGCCAAGGATCCGCTTTAGCCAAAAAGCGATGTTTTTCAGCATCCTTATATTGTTGATTTAACATCACATATTCAGCTATATCTGCATATGTATTTTGTATCTCAACATCATTTGTCGCTTCAGTAAATGTCAAATAATGAGTGTCAAACCAAGTAGATAACTCATCATTACCGCTCATAATTTCATTTTTAATATGATCAATAGTTAAAATATTACCTCTACTGTGAGATATCAGCTCATTCCAGAACGATGGAACAATATCAAACCCATAATAGCGGTTCTTTGCATCTATAAAGGTATTACTATCAAGAACATATATAGTTTTCTCTCCTAAAAACTATATTCATTCACATATTTTGTAAAAGTACTACCACGTAAGCCTAACAACTCATACGCATCTCGATACGCTAATTCGCCTGCCCGAGCATCTTTGACAACAGTACGATAAAACTTTCACCCAACCGAGCATGAGCAGTGACATAAAAATTTCCACCATCTCTTGTCTCTCGTTCAGGTAAGCTTTGTAATCGCTGATTAAAACATTCCACTAGATTATTATATTGAATTCGAGTAATATATCCATGCTCTAATGCTATCCGACAGATAACATACTCACTCACCTTAAAGCGCTTAGCTATGGTTTCATAATCCTCCGAATATTCATTCCACAAAGGAATAAATCGGGATTCCGGCACAAGAAATTCACCTGCAAAGCTGTTACAATATGGCTCAGAAGTGCTATCAGATCCGCTACACCTATTTGCCAACCAGCCTCTACATCCAATAACGAATAAGCTTGATGCACAAGATCTCTGCTATCCATGCGTTTAGAAAAGCCCTCTACATAAGGTAACGCATCTATTCCTAAACTAAGCTTTCGATATTGACTCAACCAATCTTGGCGAATCTGCATATCATAAATAGTATCTCTTAACTCAGGACTATATGCCCTGTCAGCGATTTCACCATTCAGCCTTCTAAAATCAGTAATCTCTTTATCCGATAACTGTGGAGGATTCTTTAAATAAATATATCCTAACGGTACATTGGAAAAAGTAGCTAATGCCTGTATTTGACAAATCGTCGGATGCACACGGCCTGCAATCCACTCTCCATACTTTGGAAATCGCTTATAAAAAGCTTCATAACCTTTACCACTGTATTTAGGTAACCAGTTTAAAATAGCTTCACTCACCGGGAACCGTCCGGACATACCATCACCTCCCTTTATCCCTTATTACTCTTCTACTAAATAATATTCGCTACCTATTGCAAAACTCCTACTTTGATTACATTAATTTTACAATCATATACCAATGAAAAACAAGCAGTTGTTAAATAAATATTTTAACAACTGCTTGTCTTAATTATATCTATACATCTTGAATAATCGGCAAGATCATAGGACGACGACGGGTCTTATCATAGAAAAATTTACCCAATGCATCGCGCACGTTTTGTTTAATGGTTGTCCAGTCTTTGATGCGCTGTAATTCGCAGTCTTCAAGAACCTGGTCGACGCGACGTTCCGCCGCAAGCATGAGTTCTTCCGCATCACGTACGTATACGAAGCCGCGAGACACGAGGTCCGGACCGGCTACGATGGTACCCGATGCTTTATCCATAGCCATAACTACGATAACCATGCCTTCCTGAGCCAATTGTTGACGGTCGCGGATAACGATATTCCCCACATCGCCAACGCCAAGGCCATCAACGAAGATAGCACCGGCTTGTACGCGGCCACCCTTACGGCCACCATTTTTATCAAATTCAAAAATCTGACCGTTGTCGCCGATGAGAACCTTTTTAGGGTCTACGCCCATAGCCACACCGAGTTCACCATGGCGGCGCAACATGCGGTATTCGCCATGAACCGGAATAAAGTATTCCGGACGGACCAGGTTGAGCATCGTTTTGAGTTCTTCCTGACTCGCATGACCGGATACATGAATACCGCGGTCTTTACCGTATACCACATTACAGCCCAAACGGAGCAAGTTATCAATCGTTCTGCCTACAGCACCTTCATTACCGGGAATCGGCGTAGCGGAGATGATAACGGTATCATTCGGCGCCAGTTCTACGGTACGGTGATTGCTTGTCGCCATACGGGACAAGCCGGCCATCGGTTCACCTTGAGAACCGGTAGTCAAAATCATGATTTGATCATCCGTGTAATTGTGCATTACATCTACATCGATAATCGTATTTGGCGGTACATTCAAGTAACCGCGTTCTTGTGCAATTTCCGTTACGTTCACCATGCTGCGGCCCATAATTACAACCTTACGTTTGTAGAAAACGGCTGCATCGATGGCTTGTTGAATACGGGATACGTTGGATGCGAAAGTCGCCAATACGACACGACCCTTCGCTTCACCGACGGCCTGTTTAATCGCAGGTCCTACGGAACTTTCAGAACCGGTAGTACCCGGTTTTTCTACGTTTGTAGAGTCCGATAACAAAGCTAGTACGCCTTTATTGCCGAGTTCAGCGAACTTGTGCATATCCATCAACCGTCCGTCAACCGGAGTCTGGTCGATTTTAAAGTCCCCTGTATGAAGGACCGTCCCGATCGGCGTATCAAAATATACAGCGCAGGAATCAGGGATGGAGTGATTGGTTTGGATAAAACCGACTTTCACCTGACCAATCTGAACCTCATCGCCGGCCGCAATCGTGCGGAGACATTTCGGAGATACCTTATGCTCTTTAAACTTGCCTTCGATTAAACCGCAAACGAGATTTGTCGCATATACAGGGCAGCTGATTTCCTTCATAAGGTATGCCAGGGAGCCGATATGGTCCTCGTGCCCATGCGTAATAACGACGGCCTTCACGCGATCCTTATTCTCGATGATATAGCTCATGTCAGGAATAACAATATCTACGCCAAGCATGTCTTCGCTAGGGAACGCAAGACCGGAGTCAAGAACGATAATTTCGTCCTCATATTGGAACACGGTCATATTTTTACCGATTTCACCAAGGCCGCCAAGCGGGATAATCTGGAATTTTCCCTTGTTCGCGCCATTTGGTGTACGGCCGATTAGTTCAACCTGTTCACCTTGATCATGGTGACTGTTGCGATTTGTAGAGCGATTCGTCCGCTCGGAACGGTTCTGATTTTGACCGTTTCTCGTGCGATTAGTGCGCGTATTGCGCGTATTTTCACCATGTTCGCCGCGCGGAGCACGAGTTTGACGCGGTTTACGTTCCGTACCTTCATCGGATTCAGCATTACGACGCGTATTTGTACGACGAGTCGCAGCGGTGCCGCCATTGGTGTTCGTACGATTATTTGCATTACGGCGTGGACGGCTTGTATTCTCACCGTCATGATTCGTGCGACCTTCACCGGCCGGACGACGTGTAGTAGTGCGGCGACGCGGTTGTTTTTGTTCACCCGTAGCCGGTGCCGTATGCGCAACTGGTTCTGCAGTCACTTGTGCAGCAACCTGATTTTCTGTTGTATTCACAGTTCCTCCTAAAATTTTGTTCATTAGTTTGTTTAACATAGTTCTTCTCACCTATCACTTGAATTGATCTATGCCACGAGGAAATGCCACACAAATAAAAAGGCGCTATTATACTAGCGTCTCGTCAAATGTGCACAAAAATTGCGCTATCCAATTTTGCCGTTCCTAGTTTGTGTGCCATCTGCCGCAGCAAATGAGTATAGTGCACTGTCGGATACGTCATGCCGCAAAGGGCTCATGGTTTCGTTCCTATCCAATATGCAGTGCAATATAGTCCGATCGTTTTGATGAAAGCCTCGCTTTCACACGTTGTGCTCATTATAACATAAAAACAACATAAACAAAAGAGTTCTCCTCTCATTTCGCCCAAAATTAAACAAATATTAAAAAGAGCGGTTCAGACCGAACCGCCCTAACTATTTTATTATTCTTCATCCGGCATGATCCGGCATGCTTTTATAAAACCCTTCAATATGCCATTCGCCATTTTCTTCGATGAGAGATATATAGCGTGTCATGTGCGCAGCCTCAACCGCGCCGTTTCCGGGTTTAGTGACTTGCAGATCCGCTTCGTAAATGATGCGTTTCATGCCGTTTATACGACTGATACGACTCGTGCCTAAGGACCCGACAACCACCTTCGGCGCCGACTTCATAGACTCCATCCATTTTTGCTTTTCTACGGGATTCGTCTTAGCCTGATTGATAACATAGGTGAAGGCCTTATCATAGTTCTTTTCATTGACTGCGTCAAAATAATCGTGTACCACATCCCGTGCAGCTTCATCACCACCTTGACCGACGATGATATTCGTAAACCATCCGCCCGGATCTAGTTCATTTTCCGGTCCCATATAACGAGCCGAAACACTGCATACGCAGATAGCACTCACCAGCAATGTAACGAGAATTCGAGTAGTGAAAGCGCTGCTCGTAGGCGATACTTTCATAATAGAGCTCAACCGTTTGTCGATAGTGATGTTCCTCAACGCCTCACCATATTGATTAGCCTTCGGTCCGCCTTTCTTACACAGTAGAACAAATAGAATAATCGGTCCGATGAAAGGAATTAAGATTAAAAACAGATGATCACTGCTTTTACCGGTATCATGAAGGCGACGGATGCATAGAGAGCCCAACGGAATCAGCGAGACAAGACCGATGATTGTCAGTAACATCCATGCCAACAGGATTAAATAAATACCCGTATGAAGCACCACCGTAAGCCCATAAGAAAGGGCCAGAATTCCAGCGATAACTAAAATCCACATCAAAAAGAACCGCAAAAATTCCCCTCTGGACGCACGGCCATCTGAATTCATAAATTTGCGGCCCACCACATAGAGAAATGTATCCTTGTAACTCAACTGATAATGCGCCAGCGGATAGATAATATCCCCTTCCGGTGCGATTCTCTCAACCTCCACCGCAGTCGTATACTGCCCGCAATGAGGGCAGAACATGGCAGCCTCGTCACAATACTGACGGCAGGATGCACAATATCGTTTCATATGTAATACCTTCTATCTCAAAACTCTCTCTACAGCTTTGGCAAAACCTTCACGGTATAAATTAGCCCCACCGTTAGCCGGATGTCTAAGTCCGACGGCTGAAAGGCCGAATCGCCCCATCGTGTCCGCCGATTTTTGACCGACAGCGAGCATGAGCGGCTTCGATCCACCTAATTCGGTGTGCAATGCCAACAGTCTTTTCGTATATTCCCAACCCAGCTGCTGCTCCGACTCGGTCGGCGTCCGATTAGTGAGCGGTTCGCCCGCCTTATGAGGGTGAAAGGGGAATATATTCCACAGCAACGCATCGTACGGATCAATTTCCTGTTCGATGATAGCACTCCATACTACCGTATCCGTAGGCTCGTTGAACCCCTGTTCCTGTTGGGTCCGTTTCAGCATAGGACTCACAGGAGAGCTGGTCCTTTGTAATGTAACAGGCGTTATCTGATGCGCCCGAATCGTTTTATGCTTATCCAACAACATGCGTTCACAGGTAATGGCAATGCCCGAAAAGCGCCCTCCTTGATATCCGACAGCCTCCGCCACCACAAAGATTTTGGAGCGTCCCAACCGCGGCAGCAAATACGCCATCAAATTGCTACGACGCACCTGAGCCGCATCAAAATCAGGCCGAACAATTTCGAGGTCAGGATTCACCTCACCCCATGGATTGTGAACAAGCTCGCCCCTATATTGACCGAGCCAGTCTATAAACTGCTGTACTTTTGCAATCTGATTCGTATCAAACGAGGTCATATATTCATCAAAAGACAGCGTTTTCTCTTCCTCTGATGTAAATAAGGACATAGGCTCTCCCCCAATTTATACTACCGCCCCATATAATTAATAATGCTGTATATCATGATTATCAATCCTTTATATACTGTATTTATACACTAAAGCCCATAATAATACAATCCATATATTACGATATCCAATCATAATATGTGATAATATATCTGATAATCACGCACTACATAAAATGTATGCCGTTACTATATTATAATAGCATCCATTTCTGAAAGTTTGATGCGAAATTAATATTCAAAATATCCACATGCAACAAAATATAAAAAACTGTAATTTCAAAGCGACTTTAGATTCTCTACCATCAAAACGACAGGCCTCATTTAACAACCTTGATGGTAATGAACGATCCTACTATCTTTGAAACTACAGTTTTTGTTGGACTTCTGTTGCTACTAATATATGCAATATCACATTTATATATAAAACTCGATTTTGTCTTCTTTGGCGAGTTGGAATTGTTCAAATATGTGATTTCGAATATTGACGAAGGACGCCGAGGTCCGGTCCGTCCTATCGATAAGATTGACGGGGATAATGGTTTGCACCCGTCCCGGATTAGCGGCGAGCACTACGACGCGATCCGCAAGGACCACCGCCTCTTCTATGTCATGCGTAACGAATACGACCGTTTTACCCTCTTCACGGCAGATGCGGGAGATTTCATCCTGTAAATTGATACGTGTCAACGCATCGAGGGCCCCCAGAGGCTCGTCCATGAAGATAATATCCGGATCGACCGCCAGAGCCCGCGCAATGGATACACGCTGTTGCATACCGCCGGACAACTCCGCCGGATAGCGGTTCCGAGCATGATCGAGCCCCACCATTTTCACGTATTTATCGATGATAGCAGGTCGCTCTGCCTTAGATACGTTCTTGCTTTCAAGGCCCAGTTCAATATTACTTTCCACCGTTCGCCACGGTAACAGTCCGTAATTCTGAAAAACCGTTACATACCGCAATTGGGGTGCTTTCACCTCTGCGCCATCAATGGTAATAGAACCCGAGGTAACGAGCTCAAAGCCTGCCATAACATTTAAAAGCGTACTTTTACCGGACCCGGAAGGACCTAAGAGACAAATAAATTCACCTTGTTCAATGTCCAGATTAATATTCTCAAGGATGGTGAGCGGTTCTCCATCTTTCATAAATTCCTTGTGTGCATTGCGCACCGAAATGTAACCCATACGTCCACCTCCTATTTCTCAATGCCCCAACGTCTATAAATCCATTTTTCGATGAGGGACACGCCCCAATCAAGTAAAAGTCCCACAAAGCCAATCGTCAGAATCGCCACCATCAAAAGGTCGTTGCGCAAATTGTTCCGCATATCGATGATGAGGAAGCCAAGACCCGTCTGGGAACCTACCATTTCCCCCGTCACCAGGAATATCCACGCCGTACCGAGCGCGATGTGAAGTCCTGATGCAATACCAGGAAACACGGCGGGCAATACAATTTTAAATAACAACTCCGGCTGCTTGATACCAAAATTTCGAGCCACCTTGATGTATACGGGATCGATATTTTGAATCGCGGATACCGTGGACAATAGAACCGGAAAAAACGCCGCGATAAAGATGATAACGATGGCAGGCGCTTGACCGATACCGAAGAACAGTACGATAAACGGCAACCATGCCACCGGTGAAATGGGGCGAATCACCTGAACGATGGGATTAATATAGTTCCAAATACCCTTATACCAGCCTAAAATGAGGCCTAAGAACACGCCGGCTACGACGGAAATGATATAGCCTATAAAAAAACGCACCAAACTGTCCGCAATATCCTTAAATAATACGCCGTCCCCGATGAGTTCTCCGAACCCGAGCAGCACCTTGTACGGCGTCGGCAACAAAGCTTCGTTAAATCCGCCGAGGCGGACAACCAACTCCCAAATCAGCCAGACCGCGATGAACGCGCCCGGCACATATGTGTATTTCTTCATGGTATACCCCCCTATGGCAACAGCGATGTATCTACAAACTCCGAATAACTCGGCACCTTTTTAATCAAATCGACATGGGTCATGTGATGCACGAGCGCCTTATAACGCTCCTCGGTGAGGGCCAAATCTCCAAACCCAATCACCTGCAAGGAACGCTCGATAACAGGATCCTTAAATTTCATATATTTCAAGGCAATCTCCTTTTGCGCCTCCGGATGCTCATCTAAATATTTACCTGCATCGAGATAGGCTTTTGTGAAAGCCTTCGCCAAGTCATGGTGTTCATCGACGAATTGACCGTTGAATACGAGGGCGCAGCAGATATTGTCATGCCACAAGTGATCAGGGTCTTCAAAGACCTTTCCCTTACCCATTTCTATGGCGAGAGAACCGAAAGGCTCCGCCACGCTATATCCTGCGATTTGACCGACCGACAGTGCGGACGGCATTTCAGGAGGGCTCATCTCCACTATCTGTACGTCCTTCTCGCTAAGACCTGCCCGTTCAAGCATGAGGTCTACGAGAATCTTTTGAGTTGATTGCTTATGAGGGATGGCAAAGAATTTGCCTTTTAAATCCTGTACAGAGTTAATATCGTTATTTACAACGATATTATTGCCTTCCGTATGGCCTAATGCCGCTGCGCGCACATCAATTCCCTGTTCACGAGCCTTTACACCGAGCTCAACGAGAACGGCTGCAGCATCTACTTTACCGGTGTTGAGCGCATCCATGAGTTCCGGCCAGGAACCGTATTTAACAAGCTCTACATGGACAGGACCATCTGCTGTCTCCAATTCCTTCGTAGCAAATACCGGCAGCGCATGAGTAATCGGTAAATACGCAACGCGCACGGTCTTCAACGCCTGTGCCGACTTCGGTACCGTATGCTGATGATATGCATACGCCGCCCCTCCGATAACGAGAAGCACAACAGCAATGATAAGATACCAGGTTTTCTTCATGACAGCCCCTCTTTCTGCAAATCTCTTGTTTCTCTGACGATCTTCGTCTCTAAATTTATTTATACCCTACTATATCAATATGTTTTATTTATGTCAATAATGCATGTTAATATTATAGGGTTTGATGTATCATATACTGTACTTCATATTTCAATACTATATGCTATATTTTATATTTCGTATTTTAGATTTCATATTTCACATTTTACATTTTATCTCATACTCCATACTCCATATATCGTATGTTATTTACCAAACATTCCCGATTAAGCGAATGTTCACGCATACATAATGGCGCACACAAAAACAGGCACCGCCATAAAGGCGATGCCTGCAATTTAACTTTAGCAAAACAGAGTCTAATTAAACATCAGTGAAACAGAGTCTGTTTATTTAAAATATATACTTCGGAGGTTCCCGCTTCGCTGTATTCCGATACATACGGATAGATGGAAGACTGACGGAAGTGCTTAATTTCCCCCTTCGGCACAATCAGCATAAGCGGTTGGCCGGAGGAAAGAATTTTAATAAACTCCTTCTCCGATACTTGCTGCATAAGATATTTTTTCTGCCATTCAGCGCTGCGTTTTTTTAATTTACCTTGATCATCCCAACGGCTTTCATCACCATTGATTTTAACAACCTTGTGTCCCGTATAATATACGACAGCCGTACTGTATCCGTTATAGTAATACACATCGCCGTCATACGAATCCACAACAGGCACCACATCGACAGAACTGCGCTGTTTGAATAAAGGCTCAACGCCCTCCATCAGAACGATCGAGGAAATAACCATCGTACCGAGAACAATAATGCTCACCAAACGGTATCGATAATGTGTATACCATGCATGCAGTACAAGCAGAACCGAAACAGCTACGACTACATACAATAAATAATAGAATCCCCACGGCGCAAAGAATGATGCCGCTACATAAGAAAGCCACAACAATAAGGCAGGTCCTATAATGATCCACGGAAGAACCCTTGATCGTCCGGCCCGAACCGCTTTCATCACGCCCATCGCACCGAAAGCGCTGAACGGAACAAGGCTCACGAATGTATACAGAGGATATTTGGTGGCCATCAACGTATAGAACAAAATCGTTCCCAGGCCCCATGCCAAACAGTATACATACGCCTTACGGCGTTGTTTATATCCGCTGATTATGCCATAAATAATGGCCCCTGTCCACGGCAAGGAAGCCCCCAAAAAGATGGCAATATAATACCACCATACATTGTCCTCCGGATGCTCGGACTGGGTAGCCCGCGTCACATTATGCAATCCCAAAAATCCGTCGATAAAGGCCTGTCCGTGAACGGAATACATATAGGCATACCAAGGTAAGGCAATCGCACAGAACACGAGAATCCCGCGCCAATCAAAGATGCGTTTCAACATCGTACCGGAGCGATATATAGCGGCGTAAATAAGCAGAATGATACCCGGCAATACGATAGCTACCGGCCCCTTTGTGAGAACACCTAACGCTGCAAATGCATAAGCCACGATCATGGCATTTCGACGATTCAACACAAGACCTCTATATGCATAAATCATGATCATCAACGTCGTATACAGCAATACCATATCCGTGACGACACCGTGCGCAACGGTCCAGAACATCAAGGACGAACCGAGTACGGATGCCGCAATAAGGCCCAACACCCAACGGCCGCTCATCGAGCGTATCGCCTGATACATGGTAGCCACCGATAAAGCCCCGAAGAGGGTGCTCGGCAAGCGCACCACCCAGTCGGCAATATCGAACAGCTTGAAGCCTAACGCGATAAGCCAGTAAATCATAATCGGCTTATCATACCAATAGGTCCCGTAAATCTGAGGTGACAACCAGTTTCCTGAAAGAACCATTTCCTTAGCGGTCAACGCGTAATTCGACTCCACCGGATCGGTAACGGGCAGAATATTATTTCCCACCATGTAAAACACAAGCCACACGATGAACACGACCGGTGTCAATCTAGAGAGTTTCATACAAGGCCCTCCTTACCGACGGTTGCGATAGTATCTGTAGCCTAGGACAGCTGCAACAATAGCAAATACGGCAATCATGACAATTAAAAACTCATGATTGTATTCGATAAGATCTTTCCAGTTTTCACCGAGGACTTTCCCCAAATAAACGAGCAAAATCGTCCACGGAATCGTACCGAGGACCGTCCAAATGATAAAATGCCACAAAGGATAACGGGCCATGCCCGCCGGGAACGAAATAAACGTGCGTACCCCGGGCAATAAACGGCCGAAAAATACCGCCGCACCGCCGTATTTATTGAACATCTTTTCGGCAAGCTCAAATTTATGTTCATTAAAGAATATATATTTACCGTACTTCAACAGCAGCGGCCGTCCGCCGTATTCCCCCATCCAGTACGACAGGATAGACCCTATGATACCGGCCAGAATGCCGACTACCATCGTCGTATGCAGATCAAATACCCCCTGCGCGATTAAATATCCCGCAAAACCTAGAACGATTTCACTGGGAATAGGTACATTGGCGTTTTCCAAGGTCATTGCAATAAACATGGCCGCATAGCCATAAGTTTCCATAAACGAAATGATATATTCCACGTAATTTACCTCTTTATCAATACCCGTCTCGGGTTCTATAATGCGTTAACTCCGGCGCATCGTTTCGCTGAAAGTTTCATACAACCATTTGGTATACCTTATATTTTACCATAATAAAGAGGCCCTCACCATAGGCGAGGGCCTCCATACTACATATGAAATATGCAATGTTAACAACAATCCCCTTGCTCAGGGATCAGCATGCTGCCAATCTATTTGAGTTCGGTAATCTGTGTTGTCACTTCACGAGCCGCTGTAAACGCAGCGAGTACTGCATCATGGGATCCAAGGATAACCTTATTCGCCACTAACGCATTAGCCGCTGTTTTAGCATCTTGTAAAGTAATTCCAGCGCGAGGTGCGCTAATTGTAATCGATGCGCTTTTACCATCGACCGTAGAAAACGTAAGATATACAACGCGTTTTTCCGCCATGTGGGCGCCTCCTTTCATAGTTCGTAAGCAAGTCATTCAAATTAATAAGGATGGGAATGCGTGGACTGAGCACGCTGCATCAAAGGTTCGACATTGCCGATGATGCACTGTGCCAAACGTTAATGTCCTAGGGATATTTCGTTGATGCGAACCACATCGGACAGGCTGTGGTCATACAAGGCTGCCAATGCATCGCCGACAATTTTCATATTGTCATCGGACGCTTCTTCGGCAACACGCGTATAGGTGACGTTCTTATACTTCGGCATATCTTCGGTACCGACATTAAAACGCAACACCAGTTTCGTACGTTTAATCGTAGCCATCGTATCACCTCCTTTCACCGCCCTACATTCTCGAATCGCTGTCATGACAATTCCCTACGCGATGTATGGCGTCATTTTTGTGAAAGTACGGAAATAACATCGGCTTACATATAGGAAAATATCGACTACGTGTAAAAATAATACCGCCTGCATATAGAAATAATGCCGACTACATACAGGAACAGGACGGCGAATATAAAGGAACCGCACCGTTCACACATAAAAAAACCCTTATCCTCGGTACTGGTTCTCCTTCGAAGGAGCCTTACAGTACGTCGACATAAGGGTCTACTTGAAAGCTCTATAATTATCTAACGATAAGCTACAACCCATGCATCGGGCTATAGCTCATACGGACAACAATCTATATTTATATAAAGATAAACTACAGAGCCATTTATTCAGTTTTTAACGCCATTATAAAATCATAAGCTTTTACGGCCGCCTCGGTATCCACAAAATGGAACGGATTGAGGAGTCGGCAGAATTTAATGAGGTATTCATGCTTATGAAAGATGTCTTTAATATGTAAAATCGTATCGCGCGCCGTACATGCCGAACTATATCCGTTCATCATCGCATAGAGATAATCCATCGGCAGATTATCTTCACGCAAATAACTGTGCACAAAGATCAGTACATCCCACCCTTGCGGGGTCAATTCAGGCCAGCGACGGCTGTTTTCCCAGTCGAGCATCGTAATCTTATCCTCAGCAGGATCATACGTTATATCGCGCATGGCGGGACGCCCGTGGGACAAACCGTAATCATGCAGCTGTCCTAAGATTTTACCGAATATATAAAAGATATGTGTTACCATCTCTTTTAAATCGGTATCATCAGGATGCTGAACAGTCAATTCGCTATAGTACGACAATGTGCGGCCGCTGTATTCCGTAACGAAATAGTGTTCCCGAAATCCGGCAATCACAGGAGCCACCGGCAGTTTCGTATTCACAAAGGATATTTTATAAAATTCATAGTCAAAGGATGCACGCGGCGCAGGTTTAATCCAACTCGACCGATGATTGCTGATATCTTGTTTTACGTAATACTTTTTACCGTCAAAATCAACGGGAAATACGCGATGATCCGTTTCATTGACAATCATGCGATCTATATAATCTAATAACATATCATTCATGCCGGTCCCCCGCTGCACCGGTCCCTTTCGGTACCCTCTCATTACGCTCTTATGATTTTAAAAACTACACATATAAACATCTAACCATATTACATATTTATAACATAAACGGAGTGCTATCAATTATACACGAACAATCGTAACTACATATACCGAACGATGTCCATGCTCAATAAACATATACAATCGACATAGATATTATACTACAGCGCTCTTCGTTTATCAAAAACAGACGCCTCTATCCTGCATTTCGCAGAATATGGGCCGGTCTTACAGCGCGCCATGTATCAAAAGTAGAACCCCCCAGCCTGGGCCGGGGGGGTTCTACTGGTAATTATGATAATAGGTTTGTATTTAGAACTATAGCATAGCCAACTGAGGCCTCGTCTAAATCAAACGAATTAACCTACGAATTTAGTCACTGCCGCAGTATCAGTCAAGTGACGTTTAGGCATGCCCATTTCAGCAGGGGAAATGCCAAGTGCAAGGCCGATCAGCTGGGACATATGCAAGATTGGCATATCTTTGCCGCCGCCAACAACTTCTTTTGCTTCTTTTTGGAACATATCAAGTTGCATTTGGCAAAGCGGACAAGGAGTTACAACGCAATCTGCGCCTTCATTAGCTGCATCTTTGTTGATGGAGCCGGTCATCTGCATTACGGAATCATGTGCAGGATATACAGCATGGAAACCGCAGCAATCGAGCTTACGGGAGAAATCGATTGGTGTAGCACCGATAGCGGAAATCAAATCTGCTAAGGATGTAGGCATTTGATAATCTTCGAAGCCCAATTCAGTTTGAGGGCGAAGAATATGACAGCCGTAGTATTCAGCTACACGTAAACCTGTTAACGGTTTAACAACTTTTTCTTTCAATTTGTCCAAACCGTAATCGCGGATCAATACCCACAAGAAGTGAGTTACATCAGTTGTACCGCGGTATTGTTTACCGATTTGAGCCAATTTCTTGTTAACTTCGTTCTTTTCTTTTTCGTTGTTATCAAGTTCGTTTTTAGCTTCACGAAGCATCAACGTACAAGTGTTACATACAGTCAAAAGGTTCAATCCTTTTTCTTCCGCCAATGCGATATTACGAGCATTTGTAGCAAGTGTAACTTCCGGAGCGATATCTTGAACGTGGGACGCGCCGCAGCAAGTCCAGCCGTCAAGTTCTTCCAACTCGATACCTAATTTTTTAGCCACAGCAACTGTTGCTAAGTAGTCTTCTTTGGCAGCGCTTTCAAGAACGCAACCAGGGAAAAATGCGTATTTCATTATTTACTTACCTCCTCAGCTGCTTTCATAAGTCTGCGAACACCATCAATACCGTTTACAGGTTTTTGAGGTACTACAAGTTCAAATGGATTGATTTTGCTGTGTTTCCACAAGCGCAATGCATAGAATGCCTGTTTAGCGGAATCAACAACACCATCGGATTTCAAGCTCATAGAAACTTCTTTCAAGCGACCGGTTTTGTAGAGATCGTCTTTGAAAGCAACCGCATGGCGAACGCCCTTGCTGTTAGTAAGGCCAGCTTTCGTAGCTTCCTTACGCAAGTTGGAAATATCCATAGCAGGTTTTAAGTGTTTAGGGCAACGGGAGATACAGTTCATGCAGTGAACGCATTTCCAAAGACCGTTGTCGAATGCAGGTTGAATGTGAGCCATAGGAGCATCATCACGGCTGTCCAATACGAAACGGTTAGCTTTAGTGAATACATATGGTTCCAAGAAATCATCTTCACGAGCAGTCAATTTGTTACATTCGGATGCGCAGCAACCGCAAAGGATACATTCTGTACCGGCAACGAATTTTTTGAAGTCTGCCGGAGTTTGACGAACGATTTTGTCGCCTTCGTTGAATTCAGCTTTAAGGAAAATCCAAGGAGCAACTGTTTTCAAACGATCAACTTTGGATTCCCAGTCAACAACCAAGTCACGGATAACACGGAAGTTGCCGATCGGAGCGATTGTCAATTCGTCTGTACCATAACGTTCTGTCAATTCATCGATTTTAGATTCACAGCCGAGCATCGCTTCGCCGTTTACACGGATGGAGCAAGCGCCGCAAACTGCGGAACGGCAGGCTGCCAAGAATGTCAATGTTGGATCCTGTGTATCTTTAATTTTTTGAAGGCCCCAGAGGATTGTACGGTCAGGTTCGTAATCGAATTTGAAAGTCTGTACAAACGCGCGACCTTGTTGGTAACGGTGAATATGGTAGGTGATTTGTCTCATCTTAGTACTTCCTTTCTTGTGGTTCGTATTTAGTGAACACTACGTCGCGTTCTGTTAATTCGTATTGACCGTCAGCACCTAATTTGATCAAGGAATGTTTTAAATATCTTTCATCATTACGTTTAGGATGGTCTTCACGGATATGAGCACCACGGGATTCACGGCGGTGTAAAGCGCCCATAGCAATAGCTTTTGCTACTGTTAACATGGAGCCGATTTCACAATAGTTTACGAATGCCATGTTGTAAGTACGTTCAGGGTCACCTACATAACAAGTTTTATAATCTTCAATCAATTGTTCGATTTCTTTTAAGGCTTCAGTAATACCTTCTTCATTACGGAAGATACCTACTTTATTCCACATTGCATCAGCCAATGCATCGCGGATTTCTACAACCGGACGGCCGCCTTCACGGGATGTTACTTCTGTGAAACGATCTTCCCAAGCTTTTGCAGCTGCGGCAAGTTCCGCATCTACATTTGGTTGTTCATGGGATTCAGCATAATCAGCTGCGCCAGCACCGGATACTTTACCGAATACTACGCCGTCAGCCAGGGAGTTACCGCCCAAGCGGTTAGCACCGTGGATGGAGATACAGGATGCTTCGCCGGAAGCGAACAGACCAGGCAATTCACATGCACAAGTTTTGTAATCCACTACGTCGATACCGCCCATTGTATAGTGACATGTAGGACGAATAGGTACCGGTTGAGTCAATGGATCGCAATGTTCGAAGCACATAGCCAAGTCGCGGATACCATGAAGTTTTTCGATGATAACTTCAGGTCCCAAGTGACGAAGATCGGCTACTACGTATGCATTAAGGCCGGAACCGAAACCGCGACCTGCAGCGATTTCATCTTCGATTGCTTTCGCTACAACGTCACGAGATGCCAATTCCATTTTGTTAGGCGCATATTTTTTCATGAAACGTTCGCCTTCAGCGTTAAGAAGGTAACCGCCTTCGCCACGAACCGCTTCGGACATCAAGATACCTGTACGACCGAGACCTGTTGGATGGAATTGGATCATTTCCATATCTTTCAAACCGTTACCGGCGCGGAATGCTACCGCCATACCGTCGCCTGTGGAAAGGAACGGGTTTGTAGTACGAGTCCAGAAAATACGACCGGCACCGCCTGTAGACAAGATAATAGCTTTAGCTTTAATCTGTTCTACTTTACCTTCTTTCATGTTCCACACAACAGCGCCACCAACGTGACCGTTTGCGTCTTTAACAAGATCTAAAAGGTACCATTCCTGTAAGAAGTGTACGCCTTCTTTCAAGCATTGTTCATAAGTAGTGTGCAAGATAACATGACCTGTTTTATCCGCGGAGTAGCAAGTACGTGGATAGGATTGACCACCGAAGTTACGTTGCGCGATTTTATTTTCTTCTGTACGAGAGAATGGAGCGCCCATGTGGTCCATTTCAAGCACGCCTTCCGGACAGCGGGAGCAGAAGAATTCGATAGCATCCTGGTCGCCAAGATAGTCGGAACCTTTTACTGTATCAAAAGTATGTGTTTCAACTGTATCTTCAGCTGCTACGTTATTCAAACATGCATTAACACCGCCTTGCGCCATTGCTGTTGCCGAACGGGTTGGGAAAATTTTAGTAATAAGAGCTACTTTTAAGCCTTTGCGACGACCAACTTCAAGAGCCGCACGCATACCAGCGCCACCGCTACCTACTACTAGAACATCAAACTGTTCCATAATGACCTCCTCATAACTACCATTTAATAAGAAAATTAGTTAGACTACCCAATTTCATAAAGCTCATAAAAATTTTTGATAACCTAATCATTTTTCTTTGCAAGAAAAACCCCATACTTACGCGATTTTTCTTATAGCTTTGTCTTTAATTATAGAGAGCATTTTAGGCCATGTCTAAACCCTATTATGCATAATTAATTTTGATGAATTTAATTGATAACTTATATCAATTACTGTTTCTTCAAGCAGTTTAAAGATAATCAATTTATTTAAATGAATATTTTTTATTCAAACTTTAGGATAATACGAAAGTAGTTCGGTTCCGAAATTTCTCTGTATTGTAATTTTCTAACCAATGAAAGCTATCCCCATAAAATCAACATTCATAACATGTTCCATAATTATAAATCGAAACAGACCTCTTAAATTCCTACTAAAAATGCCTCGAATTTAGCCCGTAAAAGTACACCAAAAAAGCCAATTATAAATAACGATTATTTCTATGATAATTATTATCATAAGTTTTTCTTGTGATTTTCTTCACAACCCCGAAAATCTGAAAAAACAGGTCTAACTATGCACATACGGCAATCTTCGATATAGTTTCCTCGTCATTCATTAGTAGAATTCATTAAGATTCATGGGTTCCGCTCATTTCGGCGACTTTCATATGAAGAAAAGCCTCATAACCTCGCTATTTCGTTCATGTTTTGCTCATTCCTATTGTATAAGGTATGATTATAGATAAATAAATTATATAATATTATATATAGGGCCTTATATAAGTCGCTTCTTTTATAAGAAAGCACATATATAACAACTATATCAATGTAGTCTGAGAGCTAAGAGAGCTATATTTTTTTATCATACATAAGGAGAACTGAGAATGAAAATTTTACTTGTAGAAGACGAAGAAATGCTAAATGGTATTACAGCCAAATATTTACGCGCAGAAAATATGACGGTTGATACGTGCTTCAACGGTCAACAAGCTATTGATTATGTAAATACATCCAGTTATGACGTAATCGTTATGGATATTATGATGCCGGTTCTTGACGGTGTCAGCGCATTGGCGCAGATCCGCAACGACGGCAATACGACACCTGTATTATTGCTTACGGCAAAAGACTCCTTGCAGGATAAGGTAACCGGCCTCAACACGGGTGCGGACGACTACCTTGTAAAACCGTTCGATCTCGAGGAATTGACTGCCCGTATTTACGCTTTGGCTCGACGCAATGCGCGCCACGCACAAAATGACATCCACGTAGGTCCGTTGACGATCAATGTACCTCAACGTACGGTAAAACGCGACGGCGAAACGATTTCATTGACGGCGAAGGAATTCGACCTCTTGTTCTATTTAGCAAGTAATGAAAACATCGTATTATCCCGTCAACAAATTCTCGACCATGTATGGGAATACGATTATGAAAGCCATTCTAATCTAATCGACGTATATATTAAAGATTTGCGCAAAAAAGTCGATACTGATGAAAATGTAAAACTTATTCAGACAGTTCGCGGAGTAGGGTATGTCCTCAAAACAGAAAACTAATGATCCTCACCGAGACTTGGATACCATATCGGGGGCGGCCACTGATTTATTCAACCGCCTCCCCCTTACATTCAAAATCATGTCTTGGTACACCATCTTCCTGCTCATCATTTTGATGGTCGCATCCGCATGGATTTATACATATACTCACGAATCGGATAACAAAGAGGTACGGGAACGCCTGCAGCAGCAAGCCATGATCATGGCTACGGATATTCGCAAGTTCAAACCGTATCAGGATAATACATTCTTCTTCGTATCCACGCAGGACGAGTATATCATCAAAGGGGCGTTGCCTGATGGATTTCCTAATCAGACAGTGCTTTCCTTGGGGCAGGTAGGTGAAATTCAGGCCGGTGAAGATACATTCTATTATTACGATACACCTGTGAATGAACCGAATTACCGGGGGATTCTCAGAGCCGCTACAAAGGTAAAGACGGCGTCGAAAAAAACAGAAAATCTATTGTACAGCCTCTTGTTGGGTAATGTAATATTCTTACTCATTTCATCACTGGGGGGCTACCTTTTTATCAAAAAAGGTCTCAAACCGATCCGAACCTTGACGAGAACGGCGAAGTTCATCGGCAAGAACAACGACTTGAGCCGACGCATCGATATTCCGGCGCGAACGGCACGGGATGAAATTTATGAACTGACGGTCACATTTAACCGCATGATTTCAGGCTTGGAGGACTCATCCAACCGCGAAAAGCAGTTCAGTTCGGACGTTTCTCATGAATTGCGCACACCGATTTCCGTCATTCAGGCGGAAAGTGAGTACGCCTTAAAATACGCTCGGTCCGAAGACGACCTGCGCGAAGGACTCACTCATATTCAGGAGCAGGCGAAATTCATGTCAAGCCTCGTATCCCAGCTATTGGATGTAGCACGCCTGGAGAAGGCTCACGATCTCAATGTGGCACCGCTCGACGTATCGCAGATGCTGACGAATATGGTTCACGATTATACGCGATTATCCAGTGAAAGACATATTACCATTACGTCACGCATCGAACCGGGCTTACACATAACGGCTCACGAAGTGTCTTTGCGACGTGCTATCGCCAATCTGGTGGATAATGCGATGAAGTTCACCAAATCAAAAATCGATATTTCCGCCAGACGTGTCGGCGACGAGCTGGTTATCGAAGTCACGGACAACGGTATCGGCATCGAAAAGGAAAATATCGAGCATATCTGGAACCGCATGTACCAGACGGAACAATCCAGAAATAAAAAATCAAATCACGGTATCGGTCTCGGCCTGTACTTTGTGAACAAGGTTATCACCTTGCATCACGGTACGGTCAGCGCGACGAGTACACCGAATGTGTTTACGACCTTTACCATCCGCCTGCCATATTCGGAGGCGGAAGAAGAATAATTTCATACAAAAAGGACAGCCACCGTGTGAATGGTCCCTTCCTATTAGATGTAATCTCTAATATCGAAAGACATCACCCGATGCGGCTGTCCTTTTATTTTATTATGCCCTTGCTGTGTTATGAGCCTACCGGTATAAGCTTATCGTTATAGTCTCATCGTTATAATTCATTTGTTATAACCCATTGTTATAATCCTGACTGTTACAATCCCGTTAACTGTGCCCATAGAGGTGTGTACACATATTCCAGGAATATCCATGTCAACAAGCCCGCCACGGCTCCTACGACGGCACCGTTAATGCGAATCCAGCTTAGATCGTCTTCCACCTTGGATTCGATAAAGTAAATAAACTTATCGGTACTGAGGCCGCCCAATACCTGACGGATGATGGTCTCGATCAAATCATAGCCCTGCTCCAGCACATATCGGGCGATATCATGCATGGTTCGCTCAATACGGTTGCGCAAGTCCTCGGACTTGCCGTATACATTCCACAGTTCAAGCGCGATGTTGACGAGCACCTGAGCCGGCGTTTCGCCGTTCTCATCCCCTACGAGGAGCAACTCCTCAATATAAGGGCACAGATGATTTTCGATAATCGATTCCCAGTCCTGCTCTCGAATCCAGCGTTCCCACGCTTCATCGAGGGCGGCACAGACCTCACGATTGTCCTCGATATTGCGAATCGGCGTTACCCATTGTCTTAGCCACGCCGTCCGCTCCGGACTGTTCGGATGCTTCCATGTTTCAAGCATGGCGTAGACTTCCTGAATGATGGCCTCCGCCATTTCCTTATAGTTGATCACATCCGTCGCTTCCGATACGGATATAAAGAAATCCTGAAAGAATCCCTTGCGCTTTTTACGATGCGCCTCTTCCGCCACAACAGAGGTGAGCCATGTCACCATCGCCGGATGATTCATACGTTCCTGAACGACACCGAGAACCTGCACGACCATGCTTTCATAGCGATTATGCTCACACAGATCGAGCAGAACGTGTTTTAAGGCGGGCACGAGGGATTGTTTCCTCAACAACGTGCGAATGCGATTCGCCCCCCATGTGGCCCATTCCGCGGAAGATTGAGATTTCCACACCAGGTGAAGCCCTTGATGTATGACGAGCCGTGCCGCCCGCTGCCCCTCAGGGGACAGAAGGAATTTCTCAAAAAGCGGTACAAACTGTATATTACCGACCAGAACGAGGCATCGATCCTTCGTGAGCATCTTCGTTTTCACCAGCTGAATGACGCCATTGATGAGGCGTTCCTTGTTGCGCGGAATCAACGCCGTATGGTACGGAAAGCCCAGAGGCTTGCGAAACAGCGCCGTCACCGCAAACCAGTCCGCCACACTGCCGATGAGCGCCGACTGAACCGCCCAATACAACGGCTGATACCAGCTTTCACCGTCATAAAAAAATTGTCCTATGAAAACGAAGCAATACAGGAGCGCCGTTAAAGCAAAAATACCGTTAGCACGCTGTTTCAACGTGAGTGACCTGATGTAATGAATCATCCTATCACCCCCTTGAAAAATACCGTGAGGCCGTAGAATACGCCGCCCAGCACGGCCCCGACGAGGGCCCCGTTAATACGCACCATCTGAAGGTCGTAATACATTTTGCCGCGCACGATATGCGTAATCTCGTCCGACGAATAGCGGGACAGTTCCTGACCTACGACGCGATCGATGAGAGGATGCAGTTTCTGCAGCCACGGAATGCTGCGAAGGAGGAAAAATCGTTCAAAAGGCGCCTGTTTATCGGGATTCAGGAGGATTTCCGTACAGAGGATGTTAAATCGTTCCAGCACCATGTCCATGAGGCGATGCCAGTCCAACGTGTCACCGTCGATGAGCTTTTCCTCCCATTCCTCGAGAATCATGCGCACCCACTGGTCCTTATGTTCTTCGATGAAAGCCTGCCATTCCATGTTCGTCTCCAGATTATTGAAAAATCTGATGGCCTGGCCCCATACATAGCGTCCCAAGGTGGAGTCGATGGACTCGTTTTCCTTGAGAAATGTAACCGCCTTTTTCTGCAACGTGTCTACCAGCCGCTCCGGTGAAAGCTCATGACCGCCAAAGGCGATGGCCAGCTCGCGGAAAAAGGAATTCTTCGTGTATCGCTTCATGATATCCAGCATGACACGATACAAGTATGGGTATATCTGATTCGAAGAGATAACGCGCTGACAGGTGCGATTGAAATAGAGCCAAAACACGCTCGCCGTATGGCGTTCCAACATGCATCGGCCGAATAAGATAACGAGCGGCGTCGCCTTCCAGTTGGACACGCCCTTATAAACGGCCTTGTTGATTTCCTGGCGCATCGGTTCGATATCCATATGCGCCAACACCTGATTGCCTATGCCGTACAGGAGATTGCGGATCTGGTTCTGCCCCACTTCGCTCACACCGTATTCGACGATGCGCACCATGACGCGCTCCTTCTTGATGGCATAGTACATCTGAGGAATCCGCAACAGTTCCTCACTGAGCATGGTGCGACCGATCTGAATCAAACGCTCCTTGCTGCGCGGTAAAATAGCCGTTTTAAAAGGAATCCCCAAGGGCTTCGTAAAAAGAGCCGTCACCGCATACCAGTCCGCGAGCCCACCGATCATGGCGGCCCCCGAAACATGCATCACAAAGGCCCAGAATGCATCATGGCGTTGAGGATATGAAATTATAAATATAATCGCCATGACGCTCAATAGTAAGGTCGCCATCGGTTTAGTTTTTATCATCACTTGATCCTAACTTTATAAAGTACGTATACGGACTCTCCCTATATAACGCAACGGTCCCTCTTGATGGCTCAACCTTCGCCGCCACACATAATACGGTGAAAGCAGTATTTAAGCGATTGTACATTCATCGCCATCCTTCTGCGGATGCCAAATCGTCACCTCCGGATAGAGGGCTTCAAAATAAATGGACGGATGCCATTGAGGTCCGTTCAAATGCATAGGAATGAGCATTTTGTTGACCGTCACGCGGCGCAAGAACTCGATAACGCCCCATTCTTGAGCCGCTTCCAGGCGATTATCCACGGGGAACATCGCCACGTCGACGGAAAGACCTTCCAGCTCCTTGAACTCACGCCAAGCCATGCGCTTTGCATCCGCATTGTTTTCCGGCGTATCGCCGAGCCAATGCCACCAGTTCAAATCGCCCGCATGGAAAATAGAGTCGGAGTCGATATTCGCCGTGTTCGTCTTCACGTAAAAGGATCCGCCCTCATCGGTGCTGCCGTACATATGAATGCCTACATCATCCATCGCCGCATCCTGACCGGGACGCATGGTGATACATTTCTTAACCTTTCCCTCGAGAGGTACATCCTTATGACAGATATAACGCGTATTCGGTCCATCAAACTCCGTGATGGACGGATTGAAGTGATCCTGATGAATATGGCTCACAAAAAACCAAAGCTCACGACCGCGCTTCGCCAGCTGCCATACAGTATTATTCGGATCCTTATAATAATCAAATACATAGCATCGCTTTCCGTCGTCCACGAGAAAGCCGCTATGCGATAAAAATGTAATGTTCATCATCTATTATCATTACCTTCCAGTATATGAGAATATATATCAAGTATTTTTTATTATACCATATTTCTGTTTCAGAAATATAAAAAGCCGCAAAATACAAAATTTATATAGCCGCCTCTATATTCCTCGTCATTTTACATAACAATTATATATTATATACGTCCTGACGCCTTCATATAATCAATATATTGATTACCCCATGTTTCAAGAGATGCGAGAACAATTTTAAAGCCCGCCCCCACCTCGGTGAGGCTGTATTCGACCTTCGGCGGAATAGAGCTGTACACTTCGCGGTGCACGAGTCCGTCGTCCTCCATCTGGCGCAATGCACGGGTCAAGGTTGCCTGCGTGATAGGATACAAACGCCGTTCTAATTCGCGAAAACGTACGGGACCTTCAGATAATTCGTGCATGATCAGCAGTGCCCATTTACCGCCCAATAACTTTTGACTCGTTGCGTATGGACAACGACCCACTAAATCGTGAACATTTACCAAAGCTTCTGCCATAATGAAACTCCTTATTACTATTAACACACGTACAATGTTATCTTCTTACAAATTAAATAACACTTTATATTATTATCGTATCATAGGTAAAAGAAATTTCAAGGATTTTATAGTATCTTTTTTATGGGTACAAAAATTTTTGTAAATTTTTTAATCAGTAATCATCACAATTCTATCACTTCTGATAGTACCTATCTAAAATAATTCTACTATGTAAAACATATGCACTCATCTATAATATAATCATCAGCTGAACACAACAGATTGTAGCGTAATAAATTAAAAAAACACTATCATATAGTGCTGCTACAAATTTACGAACTACAAACAGTATAGTAAAACCATAATCAATATCTCTTCACGAGAGATATGCTTTCAGGAAAAGGAGAATCATCATGAATATTTTAGTAATCGGTGCCAATGGTAACGCAGGTCGTCTTATTGTAGAAAAAGCACTCAAAGCAGGTCATCAAGTAACGGGCGTTGTTCGTCGTGAAGGTGCAATTGAAGGCATTCCGACTATCGTAAAAGATGCATTGCAATTAACAAAACAGGAATTAACCCAATTTGACGTCGTGATAAATGCCACAAGTGCTTTCACTCCAGAAACCTACTATTTACAAACAGATTTGACCTTATTATTGGTAAAAGCATTAGCTAATACAGATACTCGCCTTATCGTAGTAGGCGGAGCCGGCAGCCTATATGTAGACGAAGATCACACGCTACAACTATACGATACACCGGATTTTCCTGCAGATTATTTAGGTCTTGCAAAAGCACAAGGCAACGCGATCGATATCTTACGTAAATTCAGCAATGTAGAGTGGACATTCTTCAGCCCTGCACCGATCTTTGATGCAGAAGGTCCGGAATCTAACGACTATATCATCGGTAATGAGGAAGTCATCGTAAATAAAGATGGTAAACCATATATTTCGTATGAAACTTTCACACAAATCCTGGTCGATGAAATCAACAACCACAAATTCAGTCGCCAACGTTTTACCGCAGTGCAAAACTAATATCTCAATCTATTGATATGTAACAACATCCTCCCAACACAAAACAACCTATATAAAGACACCGAGGGCTATTGACTGCAACCAATAGCCCTCTCTTATAATTAAAACAAAAACTTTAAACAAATATTAATTATTATATTTATAGACAGCAGGTGATCCAATGAAACGCATGCCAACTCTATTCGTAGGCCACGGAAGTCCCATGATGGCCTTGGAACATACAGAAACGACAAATACTTTCAAAAATATAGGACAAAATATTATCAACAACTATGGTAAACCAAAAGCCATACTCGCCGTTTCCGCCCATTGGTACGCGGACGGCACCTATGTGCAAAGCGCCGAGAATCCGAAACAGATCTACGATATGTACGGATTTCCCAAAGAGCTATATGAGGTTGTCTATCCCGCCAAGGGCGATAACAACCTAACACAAAAAGTTCAGCAGTTACTGGGTGACGACGTTTCTATCAACGATACATGGGGCATCGATCACGGCATGTGGACCGTATTAGTTCACATGTTCCCTGATGCATCCATTCCCGTTGTGCAACTATCCATACATAAAAACCTGAGTCCTGAAGAAGCCTATCAACTAGGTAGAAGACTCCAATCATTGCGCACCGAAGGCTATCTCATCATAGGCAGCGGTAATATCGTTCACAATCTCAGGCGCCTGGAATGGGATAATCCATCCGGCACCCCTGCTGCGATTGAATTCGATCGATACATTGCCGATGCGGTCCTCGCGAACGATACGGATAAGGTCATCAATTATGCGCAGCATCCTCAAGCAAACTACGCTGCACCTACACCGGATCACTACCTCCCGTTAATTTATATTATGGGCGCCGGTGAAAATGCGAAACCCACTGTATTTAATCAAACCTATAATTCAGGATCCCTGTCGATGACGGGATTTATATTTGAAGATAGTATATAAAACGCAAGCCCTCCATTGAATTATGCATGAAAACCTGTACAATAAAGGTAAGAATCATACATATCAAGGAGGGCTTATGGCAAATACAGAAACGACAATCAACGCAGTTGTCAATCCTCACACGAACGATGCGCCTATCGATATCGAAAAAACGATACGGGCCTTGGAGCGCAATAACTTCGTGGTCCATTATTTCGAGACCGGTCATGAGGCGACCGCATATCTGAAATCCCGCATTCAGCACAAGCGCGTGGCTCTCGGCGATTCGCACACCTTGTTGGAGCTCGGCGTCTACGATGCGCTCTGCGAGGTCAACGAGGATGTAACCGATATTCATCGTCCTCTCCCCGGTGAAAGCTTCCGCGAAACGGCACTCCGCACGATGGGACGCGCCGTATTCCTCACCTCCGTCAATGCCCTGGCACAAACAGGTGAAATGGTCAATATTGACGGCACCGGTAATCGTATTGCCGCCTCGCTGTTCGGCTCTGAGGAAGTGTTTTTCGTACTTGGCCGCAACAAGATTACATCGGATTTAGCATCCGCCATTTACCGCGCCCGTAATACGGCGGCACCGCTCAACAGCAGGAAAAACAAGAAAAGTTCGATTAATCCATGCGCAAAACTGGAAGAAAAATGCTACGACTGCAGTTCTCCCGATCGCATCTGCAATGCATTGACCATCTACTATAAAAAGATGCGCAACATGCAGACAATGGAAGTCATCATAATCAATGAGGACCTGGGTTTCTAATAATTACAGCGTTTTTCCACAAAACTTTTTAAAAAATCTCGATTACTTACCAATACCGGATTTAAATGTGGCAAGTGTTGTATCAGCTGCTTGCACAAGGAATTGAGTATCTGCACCAAGGCCAAGGAAGCTCGCTCCAAGATCAGCAAAACGTTTAGCTTGTTCAGGTGTTAAAGCGACAGTACCTACTGGTACACCAAGTTCACGAATACGTTTAATAGCATATTCCATTGCCTCTTCTACCTCTGGATGGAAGATATTAAGGCCATGACCCATGTCTACAGCAAGGTCGATTGGGCCAAGGAATACACCGCCAATCCCTTCTACACTGGCAATAGCATCAAGGTTTTCAATACCTTTGCGACTTTCAATTTGTGGCAAAATACACATTTCATCATTGATACGCTCTAGGTAGTCTGTAATACGTCCATAACGACCTGCACGAACAGCACCAGCACCCATACCGCGATTACCGCGTGGAGCATAAGAAGCCCAGTACATAATTTGTTCTACTTCTTCACCACTTTCCACCTTAGGAATAATAATATTATGAATACCAGAATCAAGATATTGTTTCAAAACACCTGTACCGGCCTCAGGAATACGAACTACAGGTGTCATATTATACGCTTCAATTGTTCGTGCAATTTCCACGATAGAGCGAATATCGTGCGCACCATGTTCACCATCCACAAACAACCAATCATAATCAGTAGTTGCTAAGATTTCTGCTACTTCCGCAGAGGGGATCTCTTGAGCAACACCATATTGCAATTTACCCGCTTCGATATTACGTTTAAATTGATTATGTAAAAAATCTTTTGTCATTGCCATGATAAGCCTCCTATCTATATTATTTAATAAAATCTGTAGGGAATAGTTCTTTTTTAACAACTCGTTCTTTCATAGGAATATCTGTATAGCCTAATATCATAGATCCGATAGGCATATGGCCTTCCGGTACGCCAAGTTTACGAGCCAGTTCCTGGTTATCCCGTAATGCTACAACCGTTGTATTCATGGCACAAGACCCAAGTCCGATACTCGTCGCAGCAAGCTGCATATTTTGAATTAAGCTACCCAAGGTCCAATATAAATTCCCTTTGCACATCTCTGCCGTATAAGGCGTATTCGGAATACCTTCTGTCCGTTCAATAGCGGATACGAGAATCCACACAGGCGCCTTGTACATATACATAGGATTATTCTGTTGATTAAAGCGTTCTCCGTTCACCTGTGCCTCCGCCAAAAGTTCCGGGTTTGTAATCACATGTAAACGCATATCATGTATACCTAGATGAGGCGCCAAATAGGCAGCATCCAGAATAGTATTGATTTCATCATCACTTGGTATTTCATCTTTAAAACGACGGAAACTAGCACGTTTTTTCATAGTTTCAAATAATTCCATAAGACCTCCTCTGAAAATATAGGTTTTTCTACATTTATAAGTCAATGTTTTATATAGAATATATAAAGGAATATAGTAAATTAAGTTATTAAGAGTTTTATAGGTAAAATTACTATATTATGAGGATTAGTAATTTAAGTTATTAAGCGGTTTATAGGCAAAGTTACTATATTATGGGGACTAGTAATTTAAGTTATTAAGGGGTTATAAGTTAAATTTCTATATTATAGTAAGGATTTAATGCACTCTTCCATCTCAGCCGGTTCAGCCATCGGTTCAAAACGTGCTACTACATTGCCTTTGCGGTCTACGACGAATTTAGTAAAGTTCCATTTCACTTGATCATCTTTTAAGTAATTAGGGTCGATGGAATTCAAGTGACCAGTTAGCATATCTGTTAATTCACTAGCTGGGAACCCTTTAAAGCCCTGTTCTTTAGTCAAGTATTTAAACAAGTCAATTACATTTTCACCGCGTACATCCGCTTTTGCCATTACAGGGAATGTAACACCAAAGTTCAATTTACAGAAGGACTGTACTTCTTCATTGGAACCTGGTTCCTGTTCGCCAAATTGATTAGATGGTACCGCAATAATTTCAAGACCTTTATCTTTATATTGTTTATAAAGGGCTTCCAATCCATCATATTGCGGTGTAAAACCGCATTTACTAGCTGTATTTACGATGACAAGTACTTTACCTTCAAAATCTTTTAAACTTTGTTCTTGTCCATTTTTGTTGATAAGGGAATAATTATATACACTCATGATAGCCTCCTAATAAACAGTAGTTGATACTGTTACATATTGATTGTTACATATATTGTCAGATATGTAGAAATAAAATTTTAGATATTTATGAAAGTTGAGCCTCAAAAATTGAGGTTTAGTAAGATTTAGATTTAGTAAGATTGAAGATTAAAATCCAATTACATTTGTTTTACTAAGTAATTTTGGTAGCCAATACGTTCAATCAATTCACATTGTTGTTCCATCCAGTAAAGATCTTCCTCTTCATCTAAGTAGTATTCTTTCAATAATTCATAGCTAGCAATATCAAAGTTTTCAGGCTTTACACATTGACCAAGCATTGCTACACCTTCAGATTGAGCTTTGATTTCTACTGCCAAGTAATCTTTAAATTCTTCACATACTGGCACAGCTTCCTGTGCATTTTGCTCTACCTTACCGCCAAGGTCGATGATACGATTAATAAATTTAGCTGCGAAATCGCGTTCTTCCTTTGCATGTTCTTGATACTTTTCACCAAGTTTACTAAAACCTTGTGCTACAAAGATGTGACTGTGGATCTCATGGTTGAAAGCACCTGCATGTAAAGCGTCTACTAATTGTTGTAAGTTTTTAATAATTTCTTGTTTGTTCATGATAAATCTCCTTATACTTGTTATTGTTTATTATTCAAATATTTTTCGTAATTTCTAAGGTGTTGTTACCTTATGGCTATACTATATCTAAAATTATAACCTCTAACAATTACTAAGAAATTCGATTTAAGAAAGAACTTCACGAACTTTACTATCTGTGAATCAAAATCGCTAAGTTTATAAAAAAGGAGTGTATTTATGCTTTTACAAGCACAAATACATTCCTTTTTATAACCCTAAATATAAAAGAGATTCTTTATTACACTAATAATGTTTTCACATCATAATTAAATTTTGCCGTTGTTTCCGCCGCAGTTTTTTGCCATTCTGTTGTTGCTGTACCATCTTTTTCAAGGAAGAATCCAGAATCAAGGTAGCGAATGATAATATAATTGGAATCTTTTTGATCAAAACCATTACCACGAGTGAAATCGATACCATGACCTGTATTGCGCGTTACGATAGATTCCAATAATGGCAACGTAATGGCGTTCAAGGTGATTTTCATATCAGGAGAATCAAAGATCTTTTTAAGGAATGAGCTCGGTTTTTCTTCCTTATACACTAACAATTTGCTAATTGTACCATTAGATGCACATACTACCCGACGAATTTCATTAATAGGAATATCTACCTTACCATTCGAGATAACACCATTTTTAATGGTGATTTCTCGTTTACCCATGTAGGAGTAATCTAGTGGCAATTGAAGAGTGTCTAAATTTGCAGGAAAGTCCGCTGTCAATTTATGGCGAGCAAAAGCAGCAATGATTGCTTTTGTTTCACGAATGTTGTGACCAGCATTAAATTCCTTACGGTCTGTATCTAAATCTTGACCTTCAATATTTTTCCAATTGTGGTCTCTAAATGTAATTGTATAGTTACTGTTTGAATTTAAATATCTTGTAAGATGAAGCTCATTTACATCATCAAAATCAATGTCAGTTATCACCTGACCATTTGCATCTTTGCAGAGTACACCATTGTAACTAACCGTCAATATACGATCCGTACTTTCAAAAACAACAGGATTTGTGTCGAATACAGAAATCATAGCCCTCTCCTTTTCACGACTTCAAACATAACTACACCTGTATATATCAAGTGCATTTACTCAATATATTGATTAATTATATTAATCAACTATAATCAATTTAATCATACACCTTCTATATGTATTTACGCAAACCACATATTTTCCCCATACTATAGCTACAAACTCATGACTCTCAAGATAACAAAAGACACCAAGCATTCGATTGGTGTCTTTACTACATACAAGGAGCCATTTTGCAATAGCACCTTGTCGTTATACAGATGATATTATAATCTATTTCATGTCAAACAAAACAGAATTTTCTAAGAAAATATGTTCATGAAGACCTTCTTCTAAGGCTTTCATGGTCTTAAATACATACACATAAGTAGCACAACCATCTGCTGGTGCTGTGTACTGGTTGGTCAATGCACTTAAGGATTCCAAAAGTACACCTGCAGCTTCGTGTTCAGCCCGAAGTTCATCAAAGTCTACGGGTTTACCCGCTTTAAACTCAGGAAAGTCTACATGTTCTTCATGCCGGAAATGAGGTATAAGAGCGGATTTGAGTTGCAAAAAGGTTTGATAAATCTTTGCCAATTCCTCACCATGATGGTCATAATGTACATTTAGTAGTTTTGCCAACCCTTGGTCAATTTCATCAATCATATTTAATTGTTCTCGATGGTAATTATGAACGATGTAATCAATCAATTGGTCTTTAGAATAACTAAGCACCTCTGCACGAGAAGATTTCTGAGCAACTTGTATATCATTTAGCATAGTAATGTATGCATCCACATCTTTACCTTTTTCTGCAATAGCCTCCGCTAAAGGATGTCCACCACCACAGCAAAAATCAATTCCATCTTTTGCTAATACATCCATTAACTCTGGATTTACTTTAACCGCATCAGCTACAGTCATGGATTTATTAATAGTTCCAAAACTCATAAGATACACCTCCAATGGTTTACGCCGATCTATTTTCTTATAATTATACTATACGACCAACCATGGATTCTGTCTGTCGCAGTGGCTACGAATTTGAAAGTAACATGACAACAATGGTAACGCTGTAGGAAATAACATAAAGTAATGAATATAAAAATATATGGATATATATTGAACATACAAAAAGCTGGCCCTATAGAACCAGCTTTCAGCATATCAAAACATACATGACATATGTTTATATATAAAATTGTGTGAGTAACTATTAAATGCTTTCAACAGCAGCGATAGCCGCAACGTCTACAACGTCTTGAGCGGAGCAGCCACGGGAAAGGTCATGAACTGGTTTAGCCAAGCCTTGAATCAATGGGCCAAGAGCATCAGCGCCGGAGAAGCGTTGTACCAATTTGTAACCAATGTTAGCAGCTTGAAGATCAGGGAAGATCAAAATATTAGCTTTACCAGCTACATTGGAGCCAGGAGCTTTCTTTTCTGCTACGGAAGGGACGATGGAAGCGTCCAATTGTAATTCGCCGTCAAATTTGAAATCAACGTTGCGTTCTTTCAAGATGTTAACAGCTTCAACCACTTTATCTACTTCTGGAGTGGAAGCAGAACCTTTTGTGGAGAAGGACAACATGGATACGCGAGGATCAGCCATGCCAACAACTTTGCGAGCTTTTTCTACAGTGGATTCTGCAATATCAGCCAATTGTTCGCTAGTTGGATTAGGCAATACGCCGCAGTCAGAGAATACAAGCATACCCTCATCGCCATATTCTTTTTTGCTTGTAAACATGAACATGGAAGAAGATACAGTTTTAAGACCCGGTTTAGTACCGACAACCTGCAATGCAGCGCGCAATACGTTTGCAGTCGGAGATGCGGAGCCGGCCACCATGCCGTCAACAACACCGAGACGAACGAGCATAGCACCGAAGAACAGGCAGTCGCCTTTTAAAGTTGCGTCAGCTTTTTCAGGTGTCATACCTTTTTTAGCGCGCAATTCTACGAATGTATCAACCATTTCCTGGTAACGGTCGTAGCCGGCAGGATCGATGATTTCGGCACCTTCGATGGATGCGCCTACGGCTTTAGCAGCTGCAGCGATTTCAGCAGAATTGCCTACGAGCACCGGTGTGCAGAAACCTTCCTTCAAGATGATTTCAGTCGCTTTCAATACGCGTTCATCCTTGTATTCCGGCAATACGATTTTTTTACCTAACGGTTTTACTTTGTTTTTCAAATTTTGAATCAAATCCACGATTTTGCCTCCTTAACATTGGCTATTTATGCCATATCAATACTATTATTATAGCAAATTACACATATTGGTAAAAGTAAAAATTATTTTTGGGAATCTATTCCAAACTTTACCTTATTTTAAGTAAAAGTTGGAATAGATTCCAACGTTTACGTTTCAGCACAAATTAAGTAACGCTATTAAGTAAAACTATAATTTAATTTCTCCCTCCTTTAATGCAGTCCCTGTTTCCTATCCGCATCGGCAGCACCGCACGAATACAGCTCACAAGGTCCGTGCAGAAATTCCTGTATTGTCAGATTTCCTAAACCGTATACGATTTTATAGATGGTTGACCATCTGGGGTCAATGGCTCCGCTTTCAAGGTCGCTGATATAGGACTGGGCGACTCCGGACCGATACGCCAGCTGGTATTGAGTCATACCCAGCCGCCTGCGCCACAACAATATTAACATACCGAGTCTATGCGCTTCCTGCCGGGCCCGAACGTCCCGAGAACATATGATAGGATCCATACCAGCCTCTCTCCACTCTCATTCACAGCACATGCCTGTATGCCTCCACGATACATCTGCCGAATAACGCCTGCCCAGCATGTATTGAATGGCAATGACAGAAAAAGCCCCTATATCATCGCGGATAATTCCGATAGATATAGGGGCTTTCATCATTTTAAACAATATATACTCATATTTTCATCATTTTGTGAAAGTTTGCATATATTTCACTCCATTATTATGATTATGCATCAGAAAGACTCTGTAAATGCAGATATTATATGCGCATATAAACATATGTACATCACGATAAATCATTGAATCGCAATATCAATTACTCTGCATCTACCTGAACGCTCAGTATAAAATTACTCCGCGCTTTCCTGAGCCTTTTTAATTTCCATGTATTTTACCATACCGTCAACGGCGCGTTTTGCTTCGCGCATGGCGAGTACTACGGTTGCCGGCTTATGTACAACGTCACCGCCCGCAAATACGCCCTCCCGACTTGTCATACCGTATGGATCTTGAGAGGTGATGATATAGCCTTTTTCATCGACTTTAAGGTTGTTACCTTCACCGACGAGGCGTGCATTCGGTTTATGCCCCGCAGCGATAATGATTTTATCTACAGGCATCACCTGATATGTGCCCGTGCCGTGAATGCCGGCGCCGTCTTCATTGAGCGCCATCACTTCGTACTTGAAGCCTTCCACCTTGTCTTTGCCTTCTACACCCGCAGGGGATGCGAACCATTGGAACTGAACGCCTTCGGCGCGCGCTTCTTCATACTCCGAAAGCAATGCCGGCATCTGTTCCTGACTGCGACGGTATGCTACGGTAACCGCCTTGCAGCCGAGGCGCACACACGTACGGGCCGCATCCATCGCTACGTTGCCGCCGCCGATGATAACGACACGGTCCCCCTTCTTAACGGGGATTTGTGCCTCATCAAGCTCGCCATTATCGACCAGCTGTACGTTAGTCAGCAAATACATGGCCTGGAATACGCCGGTAATCTCGTCATTCTCCATACGGACTTCCTGAGGAATATGCGTGCCGGTGCCGATAAAGATGGAATCAAAGCCTTCCGCAAACAGCTGATCCAGTGTTTTATCCTGACCGATGAATGTGTTGCATACGAATTTAACGCCCAAGCCTTCCAGACGTGCGATTTCACGGCGCACGACGGATTTGGACAGACGGAACTCGGGAATACCGAACAACAGTACACCGCCCGGTTCGGACTGACCTTCAAAAACGGTCACTTCATAGCCTAGTTTCGCAATGTCACCCGCTACGGACAAACCTGCGGGGCCGGAGCCGACCACGGCCACGCGACCGTGGTCCTGTTTGATCTTTTTAGGTTTCCTCAATTCATTGATGCTTTCAAAATCGGCCGCAAAGCGTTCCAATTTACCGATGTTAATCGGCGGTTTCTTCGCTTTATTCATGATGCAGTTGCCTTCACATTGATTTTCACGAGGGCAGACGCGGCCGCAAATAGCCGGCAGATTCGTCCGTTCCGCCAGAATATCGTTCGCTTCGCCGAAATTGCCGCGTGCGATAGCCTGAATGAAACGGGGAATTTCATTTTCAATAGGACAACCCATGCGACACAACGGCTTAGGACAGTTCAAGCAGCGCTTCGCCTCCGCAAGCGCCTCCTCCATCGTGTAATCCGCATCAAAATGTAATGGTTTTAATTCGTTACTCATGGCACATGCCTCCTAACAAGGATCCAGTACTGTACTTATATTAACAATTCTATATAGACGCGCAGCTCGATGAACCACTTTCACATATGAACGTATTGCCCCCATATAACGTTAAGAATTTATCAGTTGTAACCATTCGATCCGTGTGTGCCACTGGTCATGCACACACTATTCTATAGTATATTTTAAATTGTGAAAGTCATTACCGTCAAGCGGATAGACTACGATATGTATACGAATCCGGGCCCTTATGCTTGCGCGGTTCGCATAAAAAAGAGACGCCTGAAGGCGCCTCTTTTCAAGTGTGTTATAAGTTTATAGGTGTTTGTTTATGTTTGGATTTATAAGTGTGAGGCTACATGTTTGAATTTGTATGTTTGCGTTAAGAATTTAAAAATTCGAAAGTGAGTACTCATATTAATGTGACACCGAACTTCTAAAAATGCTTATTTGCCTTTTAATGTATGATCAAAGAAATCACCGATAATCTTAACGATTTCCGGTTGAACCCACAGTACACCGCCATGAGGGGCATTAGCCACTACATAACGCTCTGCCGGAATCCCTTTCTTTTGTAACGCTTGTTGCAGGATATATGTCTGACTCGGAGAAACCGCAGTATCTTTATTGCCATGCATCAATAGGAACGGAGGTGTTTTACCGGAGATATAATGAATCGGGTTGGCCAGCTCTGTTTTCGCGGGATCTGCCATGATACCTCCATCAAGTCCGCCAAATACTGGACTCCCATTAACCCATAATGCTTCGGTTGCCCCCGGAGACATATGATTCTTCTGTACTTCCGGCGAGTAATCATCAGCGACCTTTGTTAAATCAGATAAGCCGTACGTATCCACAACGGCCTGCACATCACTGGATACATTGAGGTTTTCCCCTACATCAAATTGCTTTTGCCCGTTTGTAGCACCGCTCATAGCGACTAAGTAGCCGCCTGCGGAACCACCTAACAAACCGATTTTATCAGGGTCAATATTATATTTATCGGCATTGGCCCGCAAGTAACGAACGGCTGCTTTCACATCCTCTAACGGTTTCGGAAACTGTACCGTTGGCGCCACGCGATATTGAATGCTCGCCACAACATAACCGGATTCCGCTAAGTCCATTCGTTGTTGAATATAACTGTCCTTGTTGGCATTAATAAAGCCCCCGCCTGTAACATATACGATAGCGGGTAATTTTTCCTTAGTCTTCGGAACCATAATATCCATCGTCATAGCTACATTATCATATCCACGCATAGGAACCTGTTCATATACTACATCAGAAATGTAATTGATATATGGACGATTCGGCTCAACCTGGACAAGTTTAGAACCTTCTGGAACTTTGATGGCAGATATATCCTTACTAACAGCAGTCGCATTCAAATTTTCCGCTTCTGCATCCTTTAAGGAGGACCCCTGTGTTGCTGCCATAGCGCCTCCTGTAATTAACGAAACCACCATAGTAGTGATTAGCACTTTTTTCATTATTCACCTCTTATAAATATCTTTTGCAGAAATTCAGCGATGCATAACGCTCTTTATATAAATATATATGCACCTACTTTTTATACAAATATCTATACACCTGCATTATATACAGCATCGGTTTCTTATATTATTTGCGAATACGTTTATAGCTCTCATCAAAATAATTACCATTGCGAATGTCATCGGTCATGCCTTTATATGGCGCCTCCGCAATGACCTCCTCATTGTCAACGCCGGCCTTGCCGGTATAGGTAATCTTCGCAAATTCCGGGATTAACAATTTAGGATAATTTTCATATTTTTCACGGGATTCTTCCATGAGTGCAATATGTTCATTTTGAAAGCACACCGTAATTTCCGGATGTTCTTCAACCCATTTTGGAAAGAAAATTGTACCGTGCATCAAGTTTTCGTTCGGCATGAAATCGAGCGCCACATCTGTTCCGGTCGGCTCAGTCCAAGTTACCTTGAACACGCCGTCGGTCAATTTACAGATATCCGCTTTTTGGTCTTTTACCCAACGGCCCGCCACCATACCGCCATGTATACGATAATCCACGGTATGATCATTCTTACAGTACCATTCATACTCCCAGCCGTTATCATAGGTATAAATGAAATGTGTTCCTATGAAATCTTCCAGTTCTTTAAATTTCATAATTCACGCCTCCTGAATTTACGATGTAGTTAATTTACAATGTAATGTCTTAAAATCATCAGTCATTGATTCAATTCCCTGTCAATCTAAGCCGTATATCTGCATATCTTTATTATATACTAACACAATATATGTAATTAATGACATGATTTATGTCTTAATTATATTCTTCCTTTCAAATCATGTCAATATTTACACATTAAAATGTACATGTATAATAAATATGATATTGTTATAATAAATAGTACATTATATAACTATGTCCGGAGGTTACGGCTAAAGTGAAAGCAGAAAAACCGACTTAATAGTTATTTAATGTAATAACTATTAAGTCGGCCTTTTTCAAATATATTAATTTAATCTCAGTCTATTATTTTAATATCAATCATTACAACGATTATAGCAGAGGACCATATGGCACAAAAGAACACATTACAGTATATCCTGCTAGGCCTCATATCCCACGAAGATATGGCGGGCTATGATATCAAAAAATTATTCAATACGGAGCTGTCCGATTTTTGGCATGCCAATCACAGTCAAATCTATCCCGAACTGCGGCGTCTCGAAGCTGAGGGATTCATCGAAGCCACAACGGAAATCGTAGGTGAAAAGCTGGAAAAGCACCTCTACCACATCACGAAAAAAGGTTTAAAAATATTACATCAATGGATGAAAGAACCTTTAAATGACGTACCGCCCAGCAAGGATGAATTTCCTATCAAAGCGTATCTCATCAGCTCCGCGACAGATCCGATACTCATGGAGCTCATCGACGAAGAGATCGGACGTCATCAAACCAAGATCATCTATCTACGCAGCCGGCTTTCCTCGGTGTGCCCGAACAATAAAATCAACCATTACGGTCATGCACTTATCCTACGACGTGCCATCCATCGGGAGCAATCCTATTTGGCATGGCTTAAGGAAGAAAAGACTATGTTACAGGAGATATCCGAACAATGAAGCCTTATACGTAATACTCCAAATAGGAAGGTTCCCATGACCACAGCAGAGTTTATTGCACGTATTATTTCATATTGCCCTGTTAAGATCTCTTGAAATGGTCTTTTGCAAATTGCATGTCCTGTACGAGTTCCAATGTACCAAGGTAATTCTTGTGCCCGTCGCGTACAGCCATGTAATTGACATAGAACGGACGGCCCTGCTTTTCGAGCCATACGGCTACATTGTCCCGTTCACCCTTGCGGAAGGAATCGATAATACCGCGCACGATCGGTTCCACCTTCGGAGGATGGCAGGAGAACACATCTCTGCCGATAGCCGTAGTAGGACGTTTAAACACCTTTTCCCCGTCGTTGAAGTACCGGTTGATATCTTCGTGATCAACGAAGGTAATCTCCATCGGCATGGTGTTGAGCATAGCCTCTAACTGATCAAGGGTCAGGCTGCCGCCAATGAGGGCAATGGTATGGCTGTCTCCGTTTGCTCTTACCCCATGTTCGGCTGCACCTGCCTTTGTAGCGCTTTCAGCCAAAGCGGATTCCGCCTCCGTCCAAACGGTCGGTTCCGCGCCGAAGATAACATCGTAGTCTTTAGCATCCTTGTAAATTCGATACCATTCTTCAGCGGTGAAGTTCTCCGCACAAATCGGGAACAGAATGTTCTGTTCCTTGTAAATCATCTCCTGAGCGCGCGTGAGAAGTGCATCAAAGTCGTCATACCACGCCTGGTCAAAGGTGTTCGCCTCAGCTAAACGGCCAAAGCCGTCGCGAATATCCCCATCGACGGTCCACATGACCATGGACGGACCGGAAATATCATAAGCTACCTTTAAATGCGGATATAAAAGGTCTCCCTTTTTCGCATAGTGAACCGATACCCGGCGCACCGCGTTCACATCCTCTACGGTAGCGGTCTTATCGGCGATTTTAACCTTTGTCGCTTCAATCAAAGCATCAAGAGCCTTGTTTTCTTCCGTCAACTGATTGAGGGGATGGCCGGCTGTCTCGATTAAGGACACTACGCTTTTACTCTGTTCCTGAGCCTCTAAAACGGCCTCCACCTTGGCGTGTTCAGCCTCCATCTGTTCATGGATGGTGGAACCGTGGAACAATGCGGAGTGAAGGTCACATAACTGCTGTACCTCCGTCAACGGTGTGCCTTCGCGCATGAGCCCCTGTTCGGCTTTCATGATTTCACTGGCCTCAACATGAGCAAACTGACTGGCAAAGTCTTCACGAACGGAACCGAGGTCTTCGCCGGTCCCCAACCGTTTCAAAAAGCCTTTCAGCTGCTCCACGCGTTCGCTGTCGTTACCGGTATCATCGGTGTCACCTTCTGCGTTACTGTCATTAGCGCCATAAGTTTCATCGTTACTGCTGTAAGTTGCGGTTTGATCCGATTTTGCTGTAACCGTCTCCGTTGCAGTCTGTGCCGCATCTATAGACGAACTGCTTTCAGCTGTAGATTCCGCCGATGCATCGCCGTGCAAGTCCGGCATCTGCCCTTCCAGCACGAAGCCCGCTTTCATAAAAGCACCCACGATATCGATCATGGAGATGCCCTTCATCTTGGCCCCTTTCGGGATGGTCATGATCTTACCGACGGAATTCAGCATGATTTTATTCGTAATCTCGCTGAACCCGAGATCTTTCATGATATCCGCTACTTCCGGATATACTTTCACCAAATCATAAACGGATTTGGATAAATCTAATTTCTTTTCCATGTTAATTACCTCGTTATCAATTTCTATATAATACGTATTTCGCAATATTTCACAACTTATAGTCCTATGATAAACGATATCGATTATAATTTCTGTATCCATGGATATACTTTTAAAAGTTATAAAAAATAATATCAAAAAATAGCGGATAGTCGACCCTCGCATCGAACTGCACACCAAAACCATATCCAGTTCGGCATTCAGTTCACGGAGCAACTACCCGCTATATTTATTTCTGTTACATTTCTGCTATATCTCTATTGTGTTTCTGTCATATTTCTGCAATATACTATTACATAACCACTTCGTAACTACTAATAATTGCTACGTTTCAGGACATTTCCGGAATACATCTGAGAACCATTTATTTATGATGAGGATTCAGCGCCTTTGTATAGTTTTCAGAAACCTTATCCCAGTTGATAACACGGAAGAATTCCTTGATATAATCCGGACGACGATTCTGATAGTGCAAGTAATACGCATGCTCCCACACATCAAGGCCGAGAATGCCCGTTTTGCCTTCCAACAACGGGTTATCCTGATTTGCCGTGGACATAACCTCGAGTTTCCTGTCTTTATTAACTACGAGCCATGCCCAACCGGAGCCGAAGCGCGTTGCGGCCGCATTGGAAAAAGCCTCTACGAATGCATCATAACCGCCCAGATCACGGTCGATGGCCTCTTTCAAATCGCCGGATAATGTGCTGGAATCAGGTTTCGTCATGATTTCCCAGAACAGCGTATGATTTTTATGACCGCCGCCGTTGTTGATCACGGCTTGACGGATATCTGCCGGCACATTGGCGATATCTCCGAGAATACAGTCTACACAACCATACGGAAGATCCGGATATTTCGCAATGGCCGCGTTCAAATTGTTCACATACGCTTGATGATGCTTATCATGGTGAATCTGCATCGTTTCTTTATCGATAACAGGTTCTAAAAAATCATAAGCATACGGTAACGGTGCAAGTTCAAAAGGTTTCATAATAGTCCTCCTTATAATCAGGGCATGGAACGACATCACTATAACGTTAATCTTTTCTATCATTCCTGTGAAAGCGATTTGATGCACCTGCATCACTACTATATAATCAATCATCAAGACATATAATTAAAAATATATCGTCTGCATAATCTGCATGTCGTATATCTGCATGATCCGCATATCGTATAACGATAATATTCTTTACTATGCATCAATAAATTGATATGAATTATCATTTGATACTTATTGTACTATGTATATAGAAAATCGTCAATATAATATGATGTATAGATAAAAATATCCCCATATAACGATTCGTCTTGTAAAATATCATTATAGGATATCTATATATTCGCTATTCAGCGCCTTGTTCATACTCCGCACGGCACAGAACTTGCCGCACATGCTGCAGGTTTCGCCGTGATCTTCCTCCGGTGCACGGCTCTCACGGATGCTTCGCGCTCTTTCAGGATCAATGGCACATGCGTATTGCCGCTCCCAGTCGAGGACCTTTCTCGCGTCCGCCATCGCATCATCCCGATTGAGTGCTCCGGGAATATCTCGCGCGATATCGGCCGCATGGGCTGCAATTTTAAAGGCCATGATACCCTCTTTCACATCATCAGCATTAGGCAGCGCCAAATGTTCCGCAGGTGTCACATAGCACAGGAACGATGCACCATGCATTCCCGCCACGGCCCCGCCGATAGCAGCCGTAATGTGATCATAACCGGGTGCAATATCCGTAACCAAAGGTCCCAACACATAAAATGGGGCGCCGCCGCACAAAGAGTCCTCCAGTTCCATATTCGCCTGAATCTGGTTGAGCGGCACATGTCCGGGGCCTTCCACGATAACCTGCACGCCTTTTTCGCGAGCCCTTTTAGTCAATTCACCTAATCGTACCAGCTCCTCTATCTGGCACACATCCGTAGCATCCGCAAGGCATCCGGGGCGACAGGCGTCCCCCAGGGATATCGTCACGTCATGAAGTCGACAAATCTCCAATATATCATCAAAGTATTCATAAAACGGATTTTCCTTGCCGGTCATACTCATCCACGCAAACAACAGACTGCCGCCGCGACTCACAATGTTTAATCTGCGCTTATGCTTTCTGATTTGATCGATGGTCTGCCGCGTTATGCCGCAGTGCAGTGTCACAAAGTCGACACCGTCCTCCGCATGTAAGCGTATGGTATCCAGAAAATCCTCCGCCGTGAGCTCCGCCAAATCCTTTTTATGATGAATGACGCTGTCGTATACGGGAACCGTACCGACAATGGCTTTACACTCACCGGTCAGCTTGCGTCTGAAAATTCGGGTGTCTCCATGCGTTGACAGATCCATAATCGATTCGGCTCCCAATTGAATGGCCCAGTTTACCTTTTCCATTTCACTGTCATAATCCGTTACATCCCTTGATGTACCCAGATTGACATTGATCTTCGTCCGCAAAGCTTTGCCGATTCCCTCAGGGTCGATAGAGGCGTGGTTCCGATTACACGGAATCACGACCTGTCCGGCGGCGACCAAATCCCGCAACCGC
The DNA here is from genome assembly GCF_900187285.1 of Veillonella rodentium. Lineage (NCBI taxonomy): Bacteria > Bacillati > Bacillota > Negativicutes > Veillonellales > Veillonellaceae > Veillonella > Veillonella rodentium. The sequence goes on from NZ_LT906470.1 coordinate 1,951,456, forward strand.
TCTTCAGGAATACCTTCCTTTCGGGCGACGACTTTCATTTCATCTGTAACAAAGCCTTTTTTAGCGGCTTCCAATTGAGTATGAAACATTTTACATCTCCTCCTGAATATAACCATTCAGCTTTGTATACAAGAAAAAGGGCATCGATACTCGATCGATACCCTTTTATAGTGTCTGCGTGCTTCCTACGCGGGCATGATCCCGATCAGGTCAAAGGTCAGGTGCTGATAGCCCTTTCTCAGCCTATTCCATAGGCTCCCTTGCATACTCTGCTATGTAATTCCTCTACAGCATATCACTCTTTAAAAAATAGTTCAATATAATTAACGAATCAAATTAGGATACGGACCGCCGGTTAATACCTTCCAGGATTCCGCAACGATACCTAAAAAGCCCTGATTATAACCGAATGTATTATTCAAGTCCTGTTCTTTCCATGTCTGGTCTTCCTGATTGTATGTATACACCACATTCCACGGATCATCATATATACGCATGATAACCATACTGCCTGGTTTCATATCCTTCGCCGGAACAATCCACTCGTCGCCATCGTCCAGCACCAGACCGGACACGGTTTCAACGGAATACACAATTCTATCCGGACTTTCAGAGACTACTTTCACAGAGGACTTGTCCAGATACGTACCATAGTTCATGTGCCCATAGGTTAAAATATAATTCGGATCGCCATTCAGATGTTTAGGATATACATACGCAAAGGTATTTCTTAGCCCTCCGAAGAAAAACAAAAGTGCTAACGCAACAGCCCCTAATAATGCTATCTTTTTCATGTGCAAACCTCCTTTATATTGACCTACGCGGACAACAACTGCGTCCATCATGACAAATGTCAATTATGTATACAGCAATACCCCCGCCACAATGAGATTCAGTCGATAATGCACTGACAGGCCTGCATCGTTTTGAGCGCCGCATCATGCGATTCCGGGGTAACCCCCGCACAACAGGACGCAAAATTCGGCTTATCTATGAAGGACACGGGGCTCATGATTTTTCGGCTTTCGGCGGTCTCGATCAGCCCTTCCATGATATGCCAGCCGTCCGTTCCTTTTATACAGTGCGGCACCGGTAAAAGCTGCCCCTCCTGGCTTTCAAGGTAATGACTGTCATGAGTATCTCGCGTGAATATGATAGGTCCGTGAAAGGACTCTATTTTTTGGGCGCACATTGGTGACGATGGCCTCCGCCTGGGGCGAACCGAGGACACCGTCCACAAAATCATGTTGCATATCGATAACTACAAGAACGCTCTGCATATGACCACCTGCACATTAATTGTACTAATATATCCGCCATTAATTATTTCGGTATATGAATTTCAATATTTTTGTATCCGTACTCCTTCAAACTGACTGTAATACCGCTTTACTCTTCCGCCAAAGCATGTTGCACGCTATGCGGTTCATTATGCGCAATGCGTCCGGCCGCCGCAGCAGCTACAGCGCCCACCAGATCATCGAGGAATGTATTGCAATGACCGCCCGCCTTACTGTCCAATTTCTTAATAATGCCGGGCTTGACCTTGTCCAGATAACCGTAATTCGTAAAACCGATGGACCCGTACAGGTTGACGATGGAAAACGCCAGGATTTCATCGATGCCATAAAGGCTTTCATCATGGGTCACGATACGTTGCAACGGCTGAGACAGCTTGTTCTGCTCCGCCAGTTTATCGAGTTCCACGCCCGTAATAATCGCATTATGAACTTCGCGCTTAGCCAGTACGGACGCCACACTGTCACGACACTCGTCGATGCCGAGATTCGGCATATACGGTTTCTGCACGTACAACACCAGCTCGGCGATGTCTTCCAGTGTAACGCCTCGCTCCGCTAACAGCTCATATGTGTATCTTTCCAAGTCTTTCGTCGATTCCATAATGTCTCCTTTCATCAGGTATTAAAGAGATTATAAAGATCCACCTTTAAAACGGTAAATACTGATATTATCCACAATTTATCAATAGCGATATATAAAATAATTATACCACGAAAAAATCCCTGCCGATTCTGTCGACAGGGATTGATATTCTATTCAGCTTTCAATTCACAACCGGATACATTACCGGTTACAGTAATTGTTTAGCCGATTGTACATGCAATATAAGAACACGATTGATAAACGGATATTCCGCATACATTTTGTCAAAAACTTCACCTTCGGTGATGAAAGATGTAGTACATTCCAAACGGAATCCCGTTCCCCGGTAACCGTTGAAGCCTTCCACCTCGCGGGCCCCCAATGTGACGATAGCTCGATTGTTGATTTTCAAATCATTTTCACTGCTTGTTAAGCCTGCTGCCGGCACCCAAAGATCATCACCGTCCACTTTCAAATACGAATTCCATGTATTGGTTACATGAGCATCATTATTAGCCCACGTTGTAATTGATACGACGCCTTCATGCTTGAGAACTTCCAGTAATTTTTCAGGTAACATCGGGATATCCTCCTTATTAAATACATTTTTTTCGATATAATTATCATAACATATTCACACTAGAATCAGTAGTGATTTTCATCACTCCCGTGACTCTTTTCCTATAACCTTTTCATACAGCTCCAGCTTATCTTCAAGATTATTCTTATAACCTTCCAATTGTTTGATTCCGTTCTCAATAAACTGATAATGGTCTTGTAACAGTCTCATTCTTTCACGGACCGTATGGCCTCCGGCATACCGCAGATCCGCATATCGCTTGATATTCGCAAGCGGCATTCCCATGTCTTTCAAGCGTTTAATAAACTGCACAAAACCTATATCCTCCGCATGGTAATTGCGAATGCCGTTCTGTCGCTCGATGTGGAGGAACCCTTGATCCTCGTAATATCGCAATGTAGAAATAGACAGCCCTACCAATTTTGAAAATTCACCGATTTTCATACTTTCACCACCTTGACCTCAAGTATACTCGAGCATATATCATACGTCTAGACGGAGGTAATAATTATGAAAGAAACACGTTTTAACATCGGCATGAACACATTAAAACAGATTGACGGGCTGCACGGCGAGGAGGTGTATAACACAATTCAAGAGATTTCACCGGCCATAGCCGATTTATTGGTCGAACTGTTCGGCGACATCTACACGCGCCCCAACCTGGATTTCAAGGAACGGGAACTGATTACGCTCGCATCCCTGTTAACGCTGGGCGGTTGCGAGGCTCAGCTGAAAGTACATACCAATGCGGCACTCAATGTCGGTATCGCGCCCGAGCAAATCGTAGAAATCTGCACCCACTGCATCCCCTATGCGGGATTTCCACGCGTGCTGAATGCACTGTTTACGGTGAAAACAGTCTTTGAAGAACGAAACGTACTGTAATTAGGGAACGACGGCAACAAAAATAGAGGATCCCTACGGACCCTCTCAGCAGCATTATTATATTATGTACATTACACGACGCATCCAGATTGACGATATACGCCAATCTCATTATAATGTAATAAAGAGATAGTCGACGAGTGGTTCCGTCAGGCTCATCCCAAAACATTATAAAACATGCAGAAATGGCCTTTCGTTTTCAGCTACCAGTTGGTAACGAAGGGCTATTTGTCGTTATTGCGACAAATCAGCACTATCAATGCTCCAAAGGAAATAACGACAGTTAAGATCCCGAGGACAATCATAATGACTTCATAAGCATTCATAGGCTTTCACCCCCTTCAAAGAAAAAGGGCTGCCCAACCTCATTCGACTATCTTAAGTTCATTATAAACCGAACTTATGTTCTATGCAATAAAAATCTATTAATAAATATTAGTCTATTTATAACTAACAAAGGGAGACTCTTGATAGAGTCTCCCTATTTACTATCCAAGTCTTTTGCGCAAAATCGCATAGAGTATCATGCTAATAATAACGCTCATAACCGCTTGAATAGTATTAGTCAAAATACTTGCAACGGCTACGCCCGGATCAAACACAAAGTATTCGGCGATAAAGTAGCCTGCGACGATAACGATACCACCTACGACGGTCGCCACCAATGCGGATGTTACGGACGTTTTATTATATAGTGTGCCTACAAGATAACCTTCGATGCCTTTCACAACAAAGGTAATCGGCACGAATACGGTATAGCCGAGAAATAAATCGGCTAAAGCCGGCCCGATGGCACCGATATAGGCACCCTGTTTAGGCCCCAGTAACAGAGCGGATATCATGATAACGACATCACCTACATTGAAATAGCCGCGAATGCCGGGCACCGGAATTTTGGTGTACATTGTGAGCAATGTGGCGAGGGCAATCAATACGGCTGTGAGTACTAACGTGAACGTAGCACTGCGGGTTGGAACGTGTTGCATAGCGTCCTCCTTATACAATTAAAATAGACATGTGAATAAAACATATCACATGCCTATATCATATAACTTTATGTCAACAGCCGCAAATGAAATGCTCTTCACCAAGCCTTAACTGAGTACAGATATCATCATATTATACATAGGGTATACTATCATTTTTGCTATTCGGTTAATCCCGGCCGATCGATTTAATACGTTCAATCACCCGATTCCAGGCAGCTGATGTTACCCCGACAGAAAGAAACTCGTCATGAATATCTTAATCATTTACACCTATCCCAACCATCAGAGTTTTAACTATGCCATTCTGAAAGCAGTTCAGGAGAATCTTTCAAAGAACCACAATGTGAACACATTGGATTTATATGAGGAACAGTTCGACCCCGTATTGCAATTTGATGACACGCATAAGCGGCGCGATTTAAGCACCGTGCCGGACATAGAAACCTATCGCAATCTGATTACCCGGGCGGACCATATTATCTTTATCTACCCGATTTGGTGGAGCGGTATGCCGGCTATGCTCAAAGGCTTTATCGATCGCGTGTTTACAGCAGGCTTTGCCTATTCATACGGTAAAAGAGGTCTTATAGGACATTTACAGGGAAAATCCGCCTGGATTATCACCACCCATAACACCCCCGCCTTTCTGACGCCGTTTATCCAGGACTATGGCAAGGTATTGAAAAATCAGGTTCTGAAATCCTGCGGCATCAAACCGGTTACACATACCCAGTTGGCGGACACGGAAAACAGCTCAGACGAAAAACGCCGGCGCTTCTTAGACAAAATCGCTGATATCGCCGGCAGTATTTAACAATACCGCTTAACACACGCTTTTATTATTTGCTTTCATTATATCAAATATACTGTTTTCTTTACACAAAGCGCCCTAGTAAATTACTGGGGCCCTCTTTGTAGTACAGCGTCCAACTTTTAATCAGTAGGAATTCCAGTGCCTTAACACCCGATTCGCGGCTAACATCATAATCTCTCAGCTACATCAATTCTATGTAACAGATCTCTTGCAAGCTCTTGTGCTTTATTGTATTCCTCATTTGAAAGCACCATAAGTACAAAGCTATCGCTTCCGATGTCCATACCTACTAACTTATGGGCTTCCCATGTAGAGTTAAGATATGCACTCCAGTTCGTAATACATTGCTCCTCATCTAAAGCTGCTGTATCAACAGTTAAATCTTCACCAGTATCTAAAACCTTGTTACGTATTAATTTCTGTACATTATGAAGAAAATCCTCTAGTTCACATTTCCAATTGAGCTCTACGGCACGTCTTCTAGATAGCAATTTCTCATAGAAGTTCCACCAACTATCTTCTAAATCTTCCATAGAATCTAACTTTGCCTTGGCCATGAATGATTTAGCTAGTTTAGCATCGCCCAGCAATAACGTTGCCAGCTCTGTAAATGTCGCTCGCATCTGCTCCAAATCTAGATTTGCTACTTCTACACACAAACTACGGTCAGGTACTCTGCGTTTTTTCACAAAAGTCCGCATCATCCGTACCGCATCTGGATAACTCACATCAGCCATACAATAGGTTTTATTATCGATGTCTAAAAGTATATCTACTGCATCCTGCGTTTTCCCTACGCGCGCTTTCATCGCTGTACAACCATCGATGGCATGCGGCGGATACAATTCCATGTACATGAAAAATCCATCTTGCATGGCCTTTAATGTATTATCTATGCCAACTATATTAAAACCGTTCCGATTATAATCAGGGCTCTTCATATGCCACTCTTCGTAGTTATGGAAGAGTTTTTCTTGGATCCAATTGTAAATGCTCATAAGGATTCACCCAACAACCAGTCCAGCACATTATATTGCTGAATGCCGTTATAATTATTAGTCTTATAAATTTCATCCATCGTAAGTAAGTATTTAAGATATTGATCTCTAATGGCTTCCAGTGGTGCTAATTCTCGCTCTCGCGTATTCGGATCTAATACGGTTTCCGACACCTGATAGTACTCTAATATGCCGCCAGGTTTTTGTGCAACAAAATCAACTTCACCCTTTGCTAATTGTCCGACATAAACATTATAACCTCGGCGACGCAATTCAAGATAAACGATATTTTCTAAAATATGCCCCGTATCACGATCGACTTCAGGTAAAAGAAATTGCTTAAAAGCTGTATCCACTACATAATACTTAGGACGCAGCCGCAATAATTCCTTACCACGTACGTCAAAACGCTCCACTTCATATAATAACAAACTGTCCTCTAACCCTCTAAGATAACGTTCCACAGTTTTATTATCCACCTTACGTCCGGCACTCGTTAAAGAGTTCGCAATCTTTGTAGGATTAATCAGGCTCCCTATATTGGCCAGAATATATCTCACGATACTTTCAAGCAATTTAATATCCGCAATTTTTAATCGATCAACGATATCTTTCAAAATAACAGTATTAAATAAACCTTGTAAATAATCCTGCCGTCCCTGCCAATCATCGGACATATGCAAAAGCCCCGGAAATGAACCTTCGCTTACATATTTTTTATATAACGCCATTCGTGAAAGTCCACTTTCACTATAAGCATCAACATATTCCTCATAAGATAGAGGCATCATTTCAATTTGTACATAACGCCCCGTAAGTAATGTAGCCATATCAGAAGACATAAAATACGCATTGGAACCAGTAATATATATATCTATATTATCTTGTATGAAGAAATTATCCACTACACGTTCAAACTGCGACACATGCTGAATCTCATCAAGAAAAATATACATTCTTGTATTCGGAATAATACGTTCATTAATGTACTCGTATAAAGCCCGATAATCTCGTAAATTATCATATTCAATCAACTCAAAATTAATATCAATAATCTGTTCTGCCGTTACCCCGTCAGATAGTAACTCATCTTGAAATAGTTTAAATAATGTAGATTTACCACAACGTCGTATACCTGAAACAACCTTAATAATCGGTCTATCCCGGTGACGCCGTAAAAAATCTAAATAGTGTGGACGTGATATTAAAGACATCTTACACCTCCTTACAAAAATAGGTTTTAAAACCTGATATCATATATAGTATATCATAAATTAGGTTTCAAAACCTAATTTATGTATTATATTATTAACTTTAAGTTTTAAAACCTAAAATAAGACACTCCGCAAAAATTTTAGATCTCTTCAATTTTATCTAAAATTGAATTAAAGAATAATACAAAAGTAATGACGGCAAAATAGGCATAAGGTTATACAAAACCTTATGCCTATTAAATCTCTACTGGTGCGCCTAACCGGAATCGAACCAGTGACACGCAGTTTAGGAAACTGCTGCTCTATCCTACTGAGCTATAGACGCATGTACACTTTATTATATCGTTTTTAAATCTATATATGCAAGGATTGTGATATAATACGACTATTAGTATAGTGATATTAAATGTCCCCCATTTTGAAAGAGGTTACATAATGAAAGCATTTAAATATTCTGTTATCACAGGTTCACTATTAGCCGCATTAAGCATACTTTCAGTATATGCAGATGCCCCTGTACAGGCAGATGACCCGATTTATTCAACCCTGACGATCGAAGACAACCGCGTTGTATCTGTCCAAACCTTCAAGACGAGAGAGGAACAGGAAAAGGCGGCGCTGAAAGAACGTGAACGCTTAAATAGAATCACTGAAAAACACCGTGCCAAACGGAAGAATCAAACTCGTGCAGAAATGTTAAAAGGCTTAACACCGATACCATACTATCCTCCTGTCAGTGAGACGCGCAAATTACAAAGTGAAATGTTCTCCGGACCATTGGGTAGACAACTCGATTTGCGTATGGTAGAGGCCTATACACGGGATTACGACAAGGCAAAGTCGGGTGATATCTATGTGTATGCGGATTACGCAGACTACACATCTAAACAGTTATTAGGTGAGAAAGATGATACCACAGCTATTTCAGCCATGATTCTGCAAACCATCATGCGCAAGGGCGAAACGAAAGCTTTCAGCCTGGATGTGAACGTATATTATATTAATCCGGGAACCCACACCATTTCCATGAGTCATTCCGAGGATATGAAGGGCATACACGCAAACAAAAACGAAACGGATTATGTATTCAAATTCCCGAAACATCAACTCCGGCCGGGTAATCCACATTATGAACTGGCTAAATTATTGATGTATCATGATCTGACCGGTAAAGAATTTAATGAATAGGCAATAAAGCAACAGGCGAACTATTCAGATACAACAAAACACCTTGTCCACTACAAAACCTGTAGAGACAAGGTGTTTTCATTTTAATTATGCCGGGCGACTCCAGTCGACCTGCACATCGATGGCTTCCCACATACGGGTCAGCGCCAATTTCAAATTCTCCAAAGAATCGAGGGGTCTTACGTTCAATCGTTCATACGTATCAAGCCCCGTTGCATTTTCAATGGCATGTTCTTCGTTCAGATAGGCTAACACCTTATTAACCCATTCCTGTTCAGGCAGATCAACGGCCACCGTCTTCGTATCCGTATCGTAAGATAGAACCCCATTGCTGTTATTGCCATAATGGATGGCTACGCGAAATATACTCATATCTTTACCTCTCTTGCGGTAATTTATTAATTCTATGTTCATATTGTATCATGAATGATTATATTCGTGAAAGTATTCAATATAAACAATCTATAAAGGATAGAGACCGGCGATATCAAGACTATTTAATCAGAATCTTCGTCGAGCGGTAATTTGTCATCCGCTGTGCCTGCATCTGTTGCGGATTTCAATTCGGACCGTTTTCGACGGGCCCCCGCCTCTCCATGAAAGCGTCGCCACAGGGCTCCGCTCATGACGGCGGTCTCGCCGAACTTCGATTCCAGCGCATCCAGAACGTCCGCCAGTTTATCCTCCGTTGTATCCTGCTCCGACACAAAGAGACTGTCCTGTACAGGAACCTCCTCATCGAGACCGCTGACGGATAAACCCAACAGACGAACCGGTTTCTGAGGTTTAATAAATTCTGCGGCACCTGCCGTATGTGAGCCTCCACCTCGAGCAACCGTTGCAACCGGTCCGCCGGCGGTAGTCCTAGACGCATCCCTGATATTACCTGCCTTACCGGCGAGGGCCCCGCATCCCGAAGTATGGTCCGCCATCAATTTATTCCACAGCAGCTGTGCCGTTTCGTAGAATATATGCTCATGATCCGTCGGTGTTTCGAGCCGTTTCTGCCTGGACACGGTGCTGAAATCGCCGTAACGAACCTTGATCGACACGGTATGCCCCTGCAGATTCCGCTTGCGCAAGCGCTTTGACAGGCGGTTCGCAAAGTACCGAAACTCAAGAGCGATGTTGTTGCCGTCCGATAAATCCTCTTCGTATGTTTCTTCGGCCCCGACGGACTGTATTTTACGGTCCGTTTCAACAGGCCGATTATCGATGCCGTTCGCCAGTTCCCAAATACGCCGCGCCTGGTTTCCCACGAGGGGTATGAGAGCGCTTTCATCAGACAGGGACTGAATATCCTGCATAATGTGAAAGCCGCCCTTTTTAAGGCATTTTTCCGTATGAGGGCCTACGCCCCAGATGCGCTTGATCGGCAACGGTGCCAACACCTGTTTCTCACGGCCGTAAGGAATGACAACGAGACCGTCCGGCTTATCCAGATCGGATGCGAGCTTGGCGAGAAATTTATTCGGTGCCAGTCCGGCGGAAATGATGAGCCCCGTTTCCTTATACACGCGATTTTTAATGGCCCGGCCTAATTCCTTTGGCCCTTTGTACATGGTGGACATGCCGCTCACCTCAAGAAAGGCTTCGTCGATAGATAGGGGCTCTATGTAGGGCGTGAATTCTTTCATAATGGAAAAAATCTGATGCGACACCTCTTTATAGCGATCCATCCGAGGATACACATAAATGCCGTCGGGGCACAGTTTCCTGGCCCGCGATATGGGCATTGCCGAATGAACCCCGAATTTACGCGCCTCATAGGAGCAGGTCGCCACGACACCACGTGAAGAAAGGCCACCCACGATGACGGGATGACCTTGATAGTCCGGATGATCCAGTTGTTCTATGGACGCGAAGAATGCATCCATGTCAACATGCATAATCCAACGTCTCATAAATTACACTTCTTTTTCGTGATCCGAAATACGGCAGTATTTAATTTGTGCACAAATACATTCATCCTTCGTTTTGTACAGTTGAGGAATGATCTCCAGAATATCTTCGAATGTCGCTTCATTGATGGAATAACGGGTCCACAAACCGTTGCGCTGAGAATTTACCACACCCGCATCGATTAAGATCTTCATATGATAACTCAATGTCGATTGAGACAAGTTAAAGCTGGCCAAGATATCTGCGGCACATAATTCGTTACAGGACAACATATCGATGATATGCAATCTCGTTTCATCACTAAGGGCTTTAAAAATTGTCGCTAAGCGTTCGTAGGAAACTTCAACCATATCTATAAACTCCTCAAAATCCATATCAAATAATATCTATCTACTTATTTACTTTATTATATACTATTTTTAAAAGTAAATCTATTTTTTTCTGTTTATCCGTATGTTAATAATTTCTTTTGAATATACAACTTTTATTTATGTAGTAAAATTTAACCACAAAATTATAGAAAATGTCCACATATGTTGGCATCCTCGTGGAATATACCGAATAAATTTACAACATATAGACACATTTTGTTATGCTCATGTATGCATATATACTGATTTTATGCAATATATTTCTATAGAATATCCGGTCAGGAATATAAAAGTGTATTCTATTTATGGATTAAAGCCTACACGAATCTTGCACCGTTCACCCTGCCAGTTTTAACAGAACTAAAGAGCGTACCCCGAAGGACACGCTCCAATTAACTGCATATCGTTTAGAATATCTTCACCAAATCGATTGTCTGGTTGCGGTTAGGACCGACGGATACGATTCCCAAAGGCACACCTGTTACCTCTGCAATACGTTCAACGTATTTGCGGGCATTTTCAGGCAATTTATCGTATTCACGAATGCCGGAAATATCCGTTTCCCAGCCCGGTAATGTTTCATACACTGGTTCGCAAGCTTCCAAATCCTTCAAATTAGCCGGGAGGCCTTCCACGTCTTTACCGTTCAGTTTATAGCCCACACAGATTTTCAATTCCTTGAACGAATCGAGAATATCGAGGCGCGTAATGGCGAGATAATCCAGACTGTTAAGACCGGCCGCATATTTAACAACCATGAGATCGAGCCACCCCGTACGGCGCGGGCGACCTGTTACGGTGCCGAATTCATGGCCGAGATTGCGAAGGTTTTCACCGATTTCATTAAGCTGTTCCGTAGGGAACGGACCGGCCCCAACGCGCGTAGCGTATGCTTTCACGACACCGAAAATATTTTTCAGATAGTTAGGTCCGATACCGGCGCCGGTGGACGCACCGCCGGCGATCGGATGAGATGATGTTACGAACGGATATGTACCGTGATCAAGGTCGAGCATCGTCGCCTGCGCACCTTCAAACAATACCTTTTTGTCGGCTTTCACCGCTTTCAGCAAGGCAATATTCGTATCCGTCACATACGGTTTCAACGCCTCGGCATAGTTGATGTAATCCGCCAGAATTTCGTCATAATTTACGCCGTCCGCACCATATACGTTGCGAAGGATTTTATTTTTAAATTCCACATTATACGCCAATTTTTCCTTGAACACGTCCATATCGTACAGATCGCAGACGCGAATGCCGATACGGTTGATTTTATCCGCATAGCAGGGACCGATACCGTTTTTGGTCGTGCCGATTTTCGCATCCCCTTTGGACGCTTCCTCAGCCGTATCGAGAGCGATATGATATGGCATGATCAGATGAGCACGGTCGGAAATTGTAAGCGTTTTCGCGGATTTACCTTCTTTTTCAAGACCTGCGATTTCCCCCAGCAGCACCTTGGGATCGATAACGACACCGGTGCCGATGATATTCGTTTTATTATCATACAGGATACCGCTCGGTAACAGGCGAAGTGCAAATGCTTTATCATCCACCACCACGGTGTGACCCGCATTGTTCCCTCCCTGACTGCGGACAACCACATCAGCCCGTTCCGCAAGACAGTCAACAATTTTACCTTTACCCTCGTCACCCCACTGAGTGCCGATAACCATACTTGTTGCCATGTATATATCCTCCATGTGAAAGTCGAATTAATCCATATTCATTATACAACAATGTTCGGGCTCTGTGAAAGCTTTATATTATATCGGCACATATCCGGCAACTTTTACTGCCCGTTATCGATCGGGCAATAAAAAATACATCCTCCGCTGAAAATTCCCTACTCCCGCAAAATATTCGGCAGTGTAACGAAGGATGTATGTACATACGCGATATTCCGGTTTCTTACACCCGTATGTCCGCGTATTCCTCTTTCTTATCAAATTCCGCTTTTGCAAACGGGCACAGCGGAAGGATTTTTACGCCTTCTTCACGGGCGTGCCGTACGATTTCCGCTACAAGCCTACCGGCGATGCCCTGTCCCCCGTACCCGTCTTCGACGAGCGTATGATCGATAATCCACATCGTTGCGGATTGGGAAAATGTACTTTCCCCCATATTTTTACCGTTATCATAAGCGGCGGCACGGTTATTGTCCCGTTCAAATTTAATTTCTACCATTATAGCCTCATTTCTACGCAGATCGTGAAAACAGTTAAATTACAAGTCAATTGTTCCTGAACAGTCCCGGCGCCGTTATTTGCGTTTATAATTTAGTGCGCCGGACGGGCATGTATCGATAATGCCGGCAACAGTATCCGCATCGGCGCCGTTTACATTAATCCAGGGGCGAGCTTTCAGGTTGAACACCTTCGGCAGTCCTTTTACACATTTAGCGGCATGCTGACATTTATCTCGCCTCCACTCGATGACAATATCGTCATTTTCATAAACTTTTACATCACTCATTATGAAACCTTTCATTTAATAAAATCTCACCTTCAGTATACTATATGAAGGATAACTATTCTATCCGGCTTTACAACTCCATACCTTCCTTGATGAACGACCCGTTCTGAAGTTCCCGATAGGCTTCGCGAAGTTCCTCCTGCGTATTCATTACGATAGGCCCGGCCCATGCCACTTCATCGGGGATGGCGATCGACTCGATGTAAAGAACCTGTGTGTCATCCTCGGTCGCTGTAAACGTCACCATATCACCGGCACCGAGTTTTACCGCCGTTTTAGCGGATACATGTCTGCCGTTGATGTCAATTTCACCGAGTAATGTGAAAAGCATGATGGATGCGTCTTCTTTCACGGTATGAGTAAACGTGTTCCCCCTATCCAGATGTACGTCATAATAGTTAAGAGGCAAATACTGCCCTTCATAACCTGTATGATCTTTGTATGAACCGGCCAGAAGACGAAGGTAACCGCCGTCAAATTCGATATCCTCGATCATATCATTTGTAACAGGACGATATTTAGGCGGGGCCATTTTATGCTCTTTAGGCAGATTAAGCCACAGTTGCACCCCTAAAAGATGTTCCGCTTTCGGCACGAGTTCTTCATGCATGATACCTGAACCGGCCGTCATCCATTGCACCTCACCGCCGGTCACGGATGCCTGATGTCCGAGATTATCGCGATGCACCATGCCGCCTTTATATACATAACTGATCGTTTCAATACCGCGATGCGGATGCATTGGGAACCCCGCCTTATAATCGTCGGGATCCGTGCTGTCAAAAGAATCGAGCATCAGAATCGGATTAAATTCCTTAACCGTTTCACCGCCCAGCACACGTACTAGTTGCACTCCTGCACCGTCAACGACTCTATATCCCTGTACCGTAGTTTGAATTTCACGTATCATAGTATCAATTTCCTTGTTAACTTAAGAATAAAATTCGCCAAGTTTTATTTTTCACTGTCCATTATTTCAAGCTTGAATCCGGCCTTAATTATATATCGATTTTTGTCGATATATTTGGCTTATTTACATCTTATCACAGGTTAAGAAGTTGTCAATATAACAGTTGCATACAATTAAATTTTAATAATTTACAAGAATTTCCATATAACGGTTCTTACATCCGCACGCAGAACTCAGCCTCATATAAAAACCGCCATAAAACAGACCGGCATGAAAACATGCCGGCTGCATAATAATTATAAAGCAGTTATAGTGTTGAGTTACGGACGGTTTGTATCCCATACCTCATGATCTTCCGTAACCTGCTTAGCTTTCGCATAACTTTCAAGCAGTAATTCATAATTTGTAAAGATACGGGTCCAGACTTTTGCCCACGCCTGATCATCAGGGCGTTTCCAGGTTTTCTGAATTTCCGCCAGTACTGCAGCGGTATCGATAGGTACGCAACCGGCCTGCATCATACGAAGTGTAGATACTTCCTGCGCCATTTTGGAATATGTCCCGGAAGCATCAGGAATCACAAATACGCGATAACCTTCATTAACAGCCGCAATTGCCGGAAATGCCAAGCATACGCTGGTCACGGTGGCGGCAATGATAAGTGTTTTTCTGCCGGTCGCTTTTACAGCTTCTACGAATTCAGGGCAATCCCAGGAATTGATTTCACCGCGGCGAGGTACATATACGGCATGAGGGGCGGCTTCGTGGATTTCAGGAATCAACGGACCATTGGGGCCCTGCGGTAAGGATGCGGTTGTGATAACCGGGATGTCGGCCATCGTCGCCACTTCCGCCAATGCGACAGCATGATCGCGTACACGTTTGAAAGACATATCGTTAATACATTGGAACAATCCGCTTTGATGATCGATAAGCAGCATTACCGCATCATCAACGTCAATTACCGGCGGTTTTCCGTCAAAATTCTTATATAGTTCCATCTGAACCTCCTTAAAGATAACATAATAAATCGGCTATCCGATAATGAACAAATACAGCCCGAACACCTGCACACATATATAATATGCCCGACAATCGGTTATGACAGCCCATTATATAGATAACTATCGATTTACTTTATGCTAACATATACAGGAACAGTTCTCAACGTACACTTTTCCAATTCTGTACAATCTTTCTGATATTGTCTTGTATACTTTCAGCCTGTAATGTTACGATAATTTCACATCATACTAGAAAGGGTATATTCATGATACATTCTAACATACCAGTCACTGATAAACAGAATACAAAACAATGTATAAAATGCGCATTTTTAAAGCTGCTACAGACACAATCATTCACAAAAATCCGTATTACCAGCATCTGTACGGAGGCACATATTACACGATCCACATTCTATTTTCATTACACCGACATCTACGCTCTGCTGCACGACATCATCGATGACGCCCTTATTCTCGTCAACAGTATCTCCAATTACGAATGTCAGGGCATGATGAAAAATCTCGTCGAACTGCTCAAAAGTGATGATCCGTATATTTTGATGCATCATGCGGAGCAGCTGCCGCCATGTCACAGACTTATCCACATACCTGAATACCATGCCCTGTTTACCGACATCACGATTGCGCCGCTCGTTACGGACAGAATTTACGAAGCGGAAAAACCTAAAATCGTTCCCACCATTATGAAGGAAAACGATCTCTCTGAGGAAGATGCGTCCCTCATTTTCCGTTTCATTGTCAGCGGTACACTTGCCATCAATCAGTTAATGTCCGTCCATAACCGACGTGAATGGTACGCTAAACAGGCCAATGTACTGCGATTCATTTTAAGAGGACTGCAACTGTTATGAAACAAATACACGAACAACCGAAACTCTATACACTTCTACTATAGAAATATAACGTTCAATATGCATGCAAACAGGAGGTGACTATTAATCACCTCCTGAGTTCTTACACTTTCAAGTTCTTAAAGATTACGGTTCCCGCAGTAAGAAACTCATAACAAGACCTACGACTCCGACCGGCACCAGTATCTGCAATGCCGTTTGTACACCGTAAAGATCCGCCAGATGTCCTACATACGGTGATACAAGACCGCCTAAAGTAATTCCTAACCCGAGCGTGACGCCCGATGCAAATCCGGCATTCTTAGCCAGATACTTTTGCCCCAGCACAGTCAACGGCCCGTATTGAGAGAACACGCCGAACGCCATCGGAATCATGGCCCCGAAAAAGCCCCACATATCAGGAATATAAATAAAAGCCAATATGGACGGTAAGAACACGATATAGCCGAGTTTAACAGTTTTCAGAAAACCGATGCGGTCGGATAACCGGCCGCCCACATAGGTAAGAACACCGCCAAGAGCGAAATATGCGGTCAATGCCAAGCTTGATGTTTCGGGAGCGCCATTGATTACCGTAATATACAGAATCGGAATAAAAATGGACAGCACGGAAAACAGAATGGACCGTGACGCGATAATAAAAAACAGTTTACCGAAACTCCGCCAGTCATTAACGGCAGAAGAGTCGACGGGGCGGTCACTTTTACGAGTTAAGGAGCTTTCATAATCACCTGTGAAGGCGTAACAGTAAAGACCCGTGCCGAGAAGCGCAATGACGGTGAATATCCACAAATAGTTCAAACCGAAGATATAAACGCCGCCCGCAATGAGAGGACCCAGCGCAAACCCCGCGCTGCCGCCTACCGCGAAGCGTCCCATCGCATTACCGATCTCATGAGACTGCGTACGCTTGACCAGAAGCGCCGCCTCCGGATGAAACAGAGCGGCGCCGATACCGGCCATGAGGGACAGAAACAGAATCATCTCATAGCCGGCAGCCATCGAAATGGCGCTGATGGACACGAGACAAACCGTAAAACCGAGCGGAATAAACCAGGGCACACGCCACCGGTCCGCCACATATCCCAGACCAGGCTGGGCGATGGACGCCACTACAGTATTGCAGAAAATAACGGTAGCCGCCTGATAATAATTAAGTCCGAAATTCGCAATGAAAAACGGAAGCAGCGCCGCGAGCGAACCTTGCCCGAAATCATTGATGCAGTGGAAAATAGGAGGTGCATATTTTCGTACAGTACTTTTCATATATAATCTCCTATAAATAAAGGGCAGGATAGACAAAAAGCCTCCAATGGCCACCTCCGCCCTAACGGGCAGCGCCAAGTCGTTTTTTGTCTATACCTGCCATATCCCTTCACGTTTTATATGTAAGTACTATACAAAAATATAGCATCACACAAAGAAGAAAAAGCCGAACACATTTCAAGCATCGACTTAATTCATAATTTACATAAGTATCTTGAATCGCATTCGACCTTTATCGTTAAAATTATAACCCGAACCGCGCCATGATGGTATCTACATGTTTCAGAAGCTTATACGGATCGAAGCACGCGTCGATTTCTTCATCGGTCATATATTTCCTGATATTTTCATCGGATTTCAGACCGGTCGCGAAATCTTTACCTTCAAGCCATCGTTCCATCGCATATTTCTGAACCCAGCGGTACGCTTCATCGCGAACGGCGCCTTTATCGACGAGATGCGTCAAAATCGTCTGACTGAATACGAGGCCCCCCGTAAGGTTCAAGTTTCTGAGCATCGTTTCAGGGTATACCAATAATTTATCGATGGTACGTGTCGTCAAATGAAGCATATAGTTCAGTGTAATCGTCGCATCCGGCAGAATAACGCGTTCCACGGAACTGTGAGAAATGTCGCGTTCATGCCACAACGCCTGGTCTTCATAGGCGGATTGGGCATATCCGCGAAGCAGACGGGCCAAGCCGCAGATTCTTTCACAGGTAATCGGATTGCGTTTATGCGGCATCGCGGAGGATCCCTTCTGTTTCGGACTGAAGTATTCCTCCGCCTCACGAACCTCCGTACGTTGCAGATGACGAATTTCCAACGCGATTTTATCCAAGGTGCCGCCGATGACAGCGATGGTGGAGATCAGTTCCGCATGGCGATCACGCTGCACCACCTGCGTCGCGATTTTCACAGGTTCAAGCCCCAATTTTTCGCATACATACTGTTCCACGAACGGGTCGATATTGGAGTACGTTCCGACCGCACCGGACAACTTGCCGACGGCTACATTCTTACGGGCATGTTCCAGACGCTCAATATCGCGTTCCACCTCCGCCATCCACAAGGTCAGTTTCAAGCCGAATGTGGTAGGCTCGCCGTGAATACCGTGAGTACGACCGATCATCGGCGTATGTTTAAATTCAGCGGCGCGGCGGCGCAGTACATCGTGCAGTTTCCGTAAATCGGCAAGCAGAATATCGCACGCCTGCTTCATCATATAACCGAGCGCCGTATCTTTCACGTCGGTAGATGTAAGACCGAGATGGATATACTTAGCCGCTTCAGGGCCGACGTATTCGCCCACTGCCGTCACGAAGGAAATGATGTCATGGTTCGTTTCCTTCTCGATTTCATGAATACGCTCAACGTCGAAATTGCCCTTATCCCGAATGATTTTCGCCGCCTCTTTAGGAATAACGCCGAGCTCCGCCTGCGCTTCGGATGCCAGTGTTTCCACCAGCAGCATCGTATCGAACTCGTTGCGTTCGCTCCAAATATGGCCCATTTCTTCTCGTGTATAACGTGGTATCATGATGTCTCCTTTGCATGATAAAAGCTAGTATTGATAGGCTTATTGTACCATATGTGCAAGGGTCGTTCAATCAGTTCGGCCTTAACTTCCGAATGATAAATATATTAAATTTTCTAATTGTTCGTATTTTTGTGAAGTTTTATATATGCTCTTTATTCTAAAAGCTATCTATATGCTATATCCCCCCTTTATCCCCCTATTTATTCTAATAAACCATCTATACAATTTATTCTGAAAGCCATCTGTATATAGTTTCTCGATACATGATATACTATACACATCATATACATTTCAATTTTGAAGCATTTATACTTCGGAGGTTTCCATGTCGTCGTTAAACAGAAAAGAACGCCGCGCTCAGCGCAGCGAATCAGATACTACGGGCACTATCCTGCGTTTATTCTTCGGACTCAGTTTTATCGGCTTGGCCGTTGTACTCTTTGGCGAGTTCGATATAAACTATAGTTTCTCCATCTTTACAGCGGATATTCTCGTATCCTTACTCTACGTTATGCTGAATAAATCCCGCATCAGCACATCCCTCGCGGTACACACGAATGTGCGCGTTATCATCGCCTTCCTCATCATGCTCATCACCATGTTCTTTTACGCATTCGCATTGTGGCGTGCCGATCAGTTCAGCACACCGATGCAGGTGACGCTCTTTATCGGCGGCGCTATCGTATATACGGCGGTATACAATTCAACTAAGACAATATTTACCAATCAATAATGTAAAAGGCTATAATCAGTCAACAAGAATTTTGATAGATTATAGCCCTTTATTTTTATAAATTAACGTAATCCTTTAACATATTTACGCCGAACATTTATGCTTGACATCCTATCACGCCTATGATCTAACTCTAACTGTATAATTTTTAATAATGTAACTCTCCTTAACTTACGTGCATCAAAATACTCTCGTAATAATAACATAAGCAAAAATAGACTCGAAAAGAAATTAATAATATTGTATATACTTCGCTCAACAGCTGAAATCGATCCAATAAGAAATAAAACACCATAGATTACCGTTAAACACCAAAAAATTCCTGTCCAGTAGTTGTTTGGTATAAAATTAATTACACGCCTCAATAAATAAAAATGTATAGCAACAGTTATCCCCACCAAAAAAAGTATATTTATAATAAAATATTCAAACGCTAAACTTGATAAAGAGGGTAAAGAAAAAGAATCTGAAAAAATACCCCCAATTTTTTCTAAAAAAGCACCATGAAAATAATAATTCAACATATAATAAAACACATTAAATATTATAAATATAATTGTTATCATACTGAAATTTTTACTTTTGATATCTGTCATTGTATTAGTACATTGTAATTCGATGGCCCACTCTTCTAATTCTTTCACCGTATAAGCGCTCAACATATTATGATATTTACTGATAACCGGTTTCAAGAATCTTTCCTGATCACAAGATTCCTTATTTAATAAACTCATTTAATAAACCTTTCTATAATCTAACATACTACAAAAAAGCGAATAAGTTCTCTTAAAACTTATTCGCCTAATACGACAGGTATAGTCAATGTCGTAGGGTGTCCTAAATTGTTTTCAATGGTGCCACTGTGTTTCACGATGCGAAGCGCCTCGTCTTTGATGGCCGGCGCCACCTTATCGTCGATAATTCGCGTACCCACCACTTCGCCGGACTCGCCGAAATGCACTTTCACCGCCACGGCGCCCTGCAAATGCGATTGACGGGCCTGTTCCTGCACACGTTTCAAAAAGCTCGTCGCATTTCGTTCCGATGTCGGCTTCAATTCCTCCTGTAACCCTCGTGAAAGCAGTCCTAATGCCACAGGGCTCATAAAGGATAGATCGGATTCCTGATCGGGTAAATTATTCCCGTTCGTACCGTCATAAATTCCTGAATTTGGATTTTTCTTATTCCGGGAAAATGAACCGAAGGATTTTTGCTCAGACTCCCCTTCTTTCGATTTAGTAAGCCCGTCCTGCATCTCCGCTACAGGCTCATCCGACTGATTCACGGAATCCGTATTGCGCACATAACCCCATTCCATATGTTTCGGCGTATTAACGTCCGGCGTCGAATAGAGATTATTCACTGCGGTCTGTTTCGGCTCAACCGTTTCCGTATGTTTCTCCTCCTGTGCCGACTTATCATTATCGGTATTGCCCTTTGCCGCATCGGTAGCCGCCGGGTCCGCATGATGAAGCTCCACCTTGCCCGTTTCAGTACCGAAGCTTTCACCATCACTGTCGACATCAAAGGTGATTTCCGTCATGATGTCCCCGCCGAAGCCCGTACCTCCCATCTGCTGCAGAGACAGGCCGAACGCAAAGGTCCACAGGGAACTGATAATGACGGCGATGACGAACGGTTTCTTATAATTCGTATCCAGCATAGCCTATTTGCGCTCCGTCGCTACACTAATATACTTGGCGCCGTTCACCTTGAGCAGATCAAGCAACGTAATGACATCGTTATACACGACATCCTTGGCGGCACGAACGACAAAAGCCTGCCGCGGATTTTCCGTCACGATCTGTTGCACCGCACCGGCCAACGCCTCTCCGTCAAGCTCGCTGTCATCGAGGAACAGCCGATGATTCGAGGTGAGCGTAATCGTTTTCGGCTCGATGGACTTCGCCGATGAAGTCGAAGTACTCGGCAAACTGATCGGAATCTGCTGCTCCGAATTCATGTACAGCGTGCCGATCATGAAAAATACGAGCAGAAAAAACACGATATCGATCATGGGGATAATCATGATGGCCGGTTCCTTTTTTACACCTAATGTACGTCGTCTCATACGGATGAATCCTCGTTATATACGTCTAAAATGGCCCCGCACGCATGCTCCAATTCATTGATGAAATCATTTACGCGCGCCGCACAGTAACTGTGAAAGCCGAGCGCTATGATGGCGACCGTAAGGCCCGTCGCCGTCGCAATGAGCGCCTCCGATACGCCGCCGGTAATGACAGTAGGGGCCCCGATGTCGCCACCTACAACGGCAAAGGCGCGAATCATACCGAGCACGGTACCCAATAAACCAAGCAGCGGCGCCATCGTTACAATCATGCTGAGCCATCCGAGACCGCGCTTCAATCGCTCGTCCACATAGCCGATAACGTCCTGTAATCGATTTTCAAGCGCCGTATAATTACGGGCGCGACGCATCGGCGTCGCCAATAATTCACCGAGCTCCTCGGCGTCGCGTTCCACCACGGTCGGCAACATCACCCACGACGGCTGCTGTTCCATAGACTTCGTGACTGCTTTCAGATCCCTCTGAAAGCGGCGATACAACAACACACGCTCCACACCGATCATCCATGTCGCGACGAGAAAAATAAATAGCGGAACCATTACAAATCCGCCTGCTGAAAATAAATGAATAATACTGTCCATGCTAAACCTCCAAAAGTCCATATATATCGGACTCTATTGGAAATAATTATATCATGTTTTTTCGTATCTCATAAGAAAAATATACACGCAAAAATGTCAAGTGACCATTAAGAACCTCCGTGATTATTAGTCACCGCACTTTCACCGAAAAAAATGCTACACTACAAATAAAATCAAGAAAGTCCTATGTAATAATTGTTAAACACGTGTACACGTGCTATCATATAAGGAGAGTATATGAAGGACAAGGATTTACTTAAGCTACTTCAAAAAAACGGTTGGAAGGATGTCCGGCAGCGCGGCAGTTACCACCGATTAAAGAAAGGTGATAAAGTGGAAGTAATCACGGTTCACGGAAGAGATGTACCCGCCGGATTATTAAACGCTATTTTAAAACGTACAGGACTGATATGAGGAGGACCTATGAAATTTATATATCCTGCTGTTATCCATGATGATGGCGACGGTTTATGGGCTGAATTTCCCGATTTGGAATACTCCAGCAGCACAGGGGCAACGCTGACAGAGCTATTAACAAATGCTCAGGAAGCAATGGAATTATTCATCTTAGGTGCACTTGAGGATGGCGGAACTCTGCCTGAAGCCACTTCCATTCGCAATTTACCGTGTACAAAATCCACCTATCCTACACTCGTGCAAACGGATATCGATTTAGCTAAAAACAGCAGATCAGTAAAGAAAACGCTGACCATTCCGGCATGGTTGAATGAACGCGCATTAGCCAAAAACCTTAACTTTTCACAAATTCTACAGGAGGCCCTCGTAGAAAAGACAATGTAACATTACAATACCATCATCTATGAAGTTGACCTATTATATTTATCCGCCACTAACTATAGAGCATATAAAGATACCCTTAAGAATCACATAATCACGCAAATAAAAGAGACCCGATATCTCTATACAGCAGCTTCACCTTTACATGGTAAAGCAATCAAATGCCGTATAGATGTCGGGCCTCTTTTCATTATTTTTCTATTTAATCGATTTATCAAAGATTCCGATCAGTTCTTCTACGGCCTGCGATTCGCTCATTTTACCGTTCAGTACGGCCGCTTCCACTTCGCCCATGCGCCCTTGAATGACAACATTATTAAAGAACAGGTTGTGCAAGTGTTCATCAATCATGTCGCGCACCCATTGTAAGGACTGTTCCTGACGTCGTTTGAGGAACACTCCGTTTTCCTTGCATTGTTCGGCGAACTCTTCGATAACCTCCCATAGCTCGGGCAGGCCGTCTTTAGTAACAGCCGAGCAAGTATAGGCCCGAGTCTTCCATTTTTCCGTAGCCGGACGGATGTAATGCAACATCCGGTCGTAATCGCTGCGCGCAATGAGGGCCCGTTTAAGGTTATCCCCATCCGCCTTATTGACTACGATGGCGTCCGCCAGTTCCATAACGCCTTTTTTAATGCCCTGCAGTTCATCACCGGCACCGGTGAGAACGATGAGCATAAAGAAGTCCACCATGGAGCGGACGGTGACCTCACTTTGACCGACACCGACGGTCTCCACGAGGATAATATCATATCCCGCCGCTTCACACAGCAGCATAGTTTCTCTACTTTTACGGGCTACGCCGCCCAATGTGCCGCCCGCAGGGGACGGACGAATATACGCATTCGGATGTTTCGTCAATGTTTCCATACGCGTCTTATCGCCCAGAATACTGCCCTTCGTGACCTGACTCGTCGGATCCACCGCAAGAACCGCCACCTTGTAACCCGCTTCAATGAGCATGTTGCCGAAGGCTTCAATAACGGTACTTTTACCGGCTCCCGGCACACCTGTTATGCCGATGCGCAACGCCTTGCCCGTACGGGGCAACACAGCCTGCAGCACCTGCTGTGCCGTTTGAAAATGCATTGTATTATTACTTTCAACCAATGTAATGGCCCGTGAAAGTATGACGCGGTCACCCTGCTCGATACCGTGCACATAATCAGCAACGGTCAGCTTTTTACGTCGCTGCACGGGTCGTGACGACGGGGCCAGATGAGCGGAGCTCGTCACGAGGCCGTCATGCATTTCCTTGACGCCCTTCATCACGTGACACGCGTACGTGTCATCCGCTTTCGCTTCTTCCGGCACCCAGTCGGGACGATAGGTACCGCCCTCGGCGCTTGCGTTTTTTACACCCAGTTCGGGGGCGTTACTTTCACCGGAGGTAAAAGTAGCGTCCTGCGTGTTACGCAATTCATCCGGAGCAGTCCGTTTCTTATCAGTCATTAGACTCTTCCTGAACGTGGCTGCTCAAGGTTTCCAATAATTTTTTCGCCGCTACCGGCAAAACTGTACCGGGTCCAAAGATAGCCACTGCGCCATGTTCGCGTAGGAATTCATAGTCCTGAGCAGGGATTACGCCACCGATGGCAACCAAAATATCTCCACGGCCCCGCTTGTTGAGTTCCTCTACAAGTTGAGGCAACAATGTTTTATGCCCCGCCGCAAGAGAACTGAATCCGACAATATGAACGTCATTATCCACCGCATCCTGAGCTGTTTCTTCCGGAGTCTGGAACAAAGGTCCGATATCCACGTCAAAGCCCATATCCGCGAAGGATGTAGCAATTACTTTCGCGCCGCGATCATGACCGTCCTGACCCATCTTGGCAATCATGATACGAGGACGACGACCTTCGATTTCTTCAAAATCATCCGCCATCTGACGTACTTCCCTGATCACATCGTCATCTTCAAATTCGCTGGAGTATACGCCGGAGATGGAACGGATAACCGCTTTATGACGGCCGCACACCTTTTCAACGGCAAAGGAAATTTCGCCCAGGGATGCACGGGCACGGGCCGCTTCAAGCGCAAGGGCAAGCAAGTTGCCTTCGCCCGATTCCGTAGCGTTCGTAATCGCTTCGAGACAGGATTGAACCTTTTCTTCATCGCGGTTGGCGCGCAATTGTTCAAGGCGACGAATTTGCGCTTCACGTACCGCCGTATTATCTACATCGAGAATATCCAACGGATCTTCCTTATCTAAGCGATATTTGTTGATGCCGATGATCGCTTCACGACCGGAGTCGATACGAGCCTGACGACGTGCGGCGGCTTCTTCGATACGCATCTTAGGAAGCCCTGTGTCGATAGCTTTCGCCATACCGCCGAGGGATTCGATTTCCTGAATGTGACCCCAGGCGCGACGAATCAATTCGTCGGTCAACGCTTCTACATAGTAGGAGCCGCCCCATGGGTCGATAACCTTACATACCTTCGTTTCATCCTGGATGTAAAGTTGAGTATTACGCGCAATACGCGCCGAGAAGTCCGTAGGCAATGCGATCGCTTCGTCAAGCGCATTCGTATGAAGTGACTGGGTATGACCCAAAGCGGCGCCCATCGCTTCCATACATGTACGAGCCACGTTGTTGAACGGATCCTGTTCCGTAAGAGACCAGCCGGATGTCTGGCTATGTGTACGAAGAGCCATGGATTTAGGATTTTCAGAGCCGAAGCTTTTAATAATCTTAGCCCACAACATACGAGCCGCACGCATCTTCGCCACTTCCATGAAGTAGTTTTTGCCGATAGCCCAGAAGAAGGACAAGCGCGGTGCGAACTGGTCAACGTGAAGGCCCGCATTGACACCGGTACGGATGTACTCGAGACCGTCGGCCAATGTATAACCCAATTCGATATCCGCCGTAGCGCCCGCTTCCTGCATATGGTAACCGGAAATGGAGATGCTGTTAAACTTCGGCATATTTTGCGATGTATACGCGAAGATATCCCCGATGATACGCATGGATGTAGCCGGAGGATAGATATATGTATTACGCACCATGAATTCTTTCAAAATATCGTTTTGAATTGTGCCGGCCATAACCTTTTTATCTACGCCCTGTTCTTCACCGGCTAAGATGTAGAACGCCATTACCGGCAAAACGGCGCCGTTCATGGTCATGGATACGGACATCTGATCAAGAGGAATACCGGAGAACAGAATTTCCATATCCAGGATGGAATCCACCGCAACGCCCGCTTTACCGACGTCGCCCACAACGCGTGGATGGTCGGAGTCATAGCCGCGGTGAGTGGCAAGGTCAAAGGCGATAGACAAACCCTTCTGACCGGCTGCCAAGTTACGGCGATAGAACGCATTGGATTCTTCCGCTGTGGAGAAACCGGCGTACTGACGAACCGTCCAAGGACGCGTTACATACATCGTGGAATAAGGTCCGCGCAAATACGGAGGCACACCGGCCATGTAATCGAGATGTGTCATTCCTTCATAATCCCTCTCCGTATAGAGCGGTTTCACCTGAATCTGTTCCATCGTCGTATTGTATAACTCTTCAAAGCTTTTTCCCGTTTCCTTTTGGAGTTCAGCAAGCCATGCATCGCGAGATGTAGCCGTCTGGGTTCCCAAGCCAAGAGAGGAGAAGTCTGGATTTTTAAACATGAGCTCACATCCCTTTCTTATCTTGTAACGTATGTAAGATTTCGTAACAATTTGCACGAACGGAAATGAAATCATCTACGCCCGCTTCGCGGTAGGTAGGCTCCAGGTCCTTCGGAGGTGCCCCTGCCAGGATAACCGTCACATTCGGCATAGTTTCCTTCAACTCCTTGGCGAGCGGCGGAACCAATTCAGGATAAGTGGCATCCGTAGAACAGATAACCACTACATCGGCGCCGCTTTCACGAGCCGCCTTCGCCGCATCAGCCGTCGTTTCATGACCGTCGTTCTTGATAACCTCGAACGCCGCCACTTCAAAGAAGCCTGTGGAGAAATCGGCGCGCGGTTTATGTTGCGGTATAGGACCCATATTCGCCAGGAATACCTTCACATTGTCCTTCGTCCGTTGTTTGTATTCTTCCGTACGCATTCTGAGCGCCTCAAATTGTTCCGTCCAGCGATGAGGCGTGATGGCTTCGATCGTTTCCGATGAGATATCGCCCGCATCTAAAGCTTTGCGGATTTGACGCATCGTCAATTTCTGCAACGCCCCCAGTTCGATAAGTCCGATCAATGCGCCCGGTTCCGTCGTACTCGCCTCCAGCGCCGCCTGAGCTTTCGCAACCGCATCAGGATCGGCTCCGGCCAGGTACGCCTCGATTTGCGCCGTCCGTTTTTGACGCAATGTATCCTGATTTTCAGGCTTAGGATCCAAGAGTTCTTCGGTCATGTTCGCATACATGTTGTTCCCTACGGCAACGTCTTTGCGGTATGCCAGGTTCTCGAACCGCTCTGCCAATACAGCTTTCACCTGCACCTGCGGATACCCTTCCTTCAATGCGGCGACAATGCCGCCTTTCGCTTCAATAGTCTGAAATTCGGCCCAGATTTTTTCACACAGTTCGGCCGCCAAGGTTTCCACATACCAGGAACCGCCTACAGGATCCACAGGTTGACGCAATTCGAATTCTGTCTGCAACATGACCTGAATATTACGCGCAATACGACGGGAGAAATCGTCGGATTTGCGAATCGGCTGGTCAAACGGAGATACTTCCAGGCTGTCCAAACCGCCCACAACGCCGGAGAATGCCTGTGTCGTGTTACGCAACAGATTTACATACGGATCGTATACGGTCTTTGTGAAAGCCGATGTTCTGCCGTGAACATGCACCGCGCGATCGCTTTCATCAGCACCGAAGGCCTCCATGATACGCGCCCAGATCACACGCAAAGCGCGCAATTTCGCAATTTCCATGAAGAAATTGGCCCCTAAGGAGAATGTGAACATCATGCTGTTTGCAATGGTGTGAATATCCACGTTGCGTTGCGCCAGCTGACGAACATAGCACGCCGCCGTCGCCAGAGCGTAAGCCACTTCCTGCACATCATTAGCACCGCCGTTTGCATAGGCATCGCCGGAAATAAGGACAGTCTTGAGCTGTGGCGCCTGTTCGGAAGCCCAGATCACGCTATGTGCCATTTCATCAAACGCCGTGTCCAACGACATATGCAGCGTGCCGTCCTTCACCCATACGCCGATAGGATCCGCGCCTACGAGACCTTTCAGGTCGGACGTCTGTTTTTTCGTCGCTTTCACAGTGGCGGAAATCATCCCCAACAGGATGGCGGATGATGCACCGGCCTCGATGTAGAGAGGATTTTCTTTGAAGTTAAACCGTTCCAATAATTGCGTGCAATCTTCAACAGTCGATAAAGATGTACCGCCCTCGCCTACAGCGGCGTCGACCTGCACATCCTGATCATGACGCGTCGCTTCATCCAGCCGGATGTTATGAATCGTACTGCCCTTGACAATTTCGTACAGGCTCGCATGATTTGCGTCCTTCGGTAACGACTCATCTACGTATTGCGACACGCCCCAGGAATCCTTAATATAGCCGCTCGCCTTGGTGCCTCTCAAAAATTGCCCCGCACCGGGATACACTCCCTTCGGAATTTTTTCCTGATGCAACGCTGGCGTATAAATCGGCTGTAAAGTAATTCCTTCATAGGTTTTGGTGAACATCTTTTTATGAAAGTCCCCGCCCTTTAAAGCCTTTTCAACCTCAGCCTGCCATTTTTCATACGTAGGTTTCTCAAATTCATCAAATGACACAGGAGCTAGCAGTTCACTATTTGCGGCATTTGAAGCCATTTTATCAGACATATATGTGCCTCCTTTTCAACTCGAAACCATACTGGGAACAGCGAATCCGTCATCGTACCTATAAACTGTTCGGGATGAATCCGACTCGAGCAAATCCGGCATTACCGAGTCGTAATACAAAGCTCCTAATACGCCCCTCCCGAATGGCAACAAAAAACGTGCCACCCTGGAGTGACACGTTAGGTTTCTTGTTGAAAGGTACACAAAAACCTCTAAGCAGTATACCTCAATCCCCTTCCTATCGCTCGTAGGTACATAACGGTGATTATCAAATAGGCAGTTCTCCTGGCTCGGGGTCATCGCCTCGCTTTCGCCTTCCCAGATTGCTCCAGTGACATTATGAAAGCAGGCTCGTCCTTACAGTGGCGGGACCGCATCGGCTTATACCGATTTCTCTATTAAGTCTTGTGACACCTATTCTCAATATTTTGTTGTTCTCCCTTAAATATAGTGTAAAACACTGCATCCAGTCAACATTTATAAAATCAATTCATAAGTACCTAATTTTATATTATATGTAAAAAGCATACAGCATAACTAAAAGTAATATATTCGCATCGCACATGAATAATGCTATAATAAATCATATTTACCAGGAGGCATCTATTCTATGGAACACACAGATAAAAAAGGGCTGCTTATGGCCCTCAGCTGTTATATCATATGGGGATTACTCCCTATTTACTGGGCACTGTTACAGCACATTTCCCCTTATACCGTACTGGCTCATCGCATCATATGGTCCGGCATTTTTATGGCTTTCATCGTTATGGGCATAAATTTTACACAATTCAAAAAGGACTGCCACCATTTATGGACACATCATTCACAAATCGAACTGCTCCTATGCACCGCATTACTGGTCAGCCTCAACTGGGGCACCTATATCTGGGCCATCGCGAATAATCATGTTATGGACACCAGTCTCGGCTACTATATCAACCCGCTCCTCAATGTACTGTTGGGCGTCATCATTTTCAAAGAGGTCCTCACGTTTCCGAAAAAGCTCAGTGTCGGCATCGCCGCCTTGGGCATCACCTTCCTTACGTGGCAACTGGGCTCTCTGCCGTGGATTTCCGTGGCCCTCGCCGTCTCATTCGGCCTCTACGGTGCGGTAAAGAAAAAACTGATCATCCATCCGTTCACGAGCATCGCCCTCGAAACATGGATTGTAACCCCTCTCGCCGTATTGTACACGACGTTCATCGACACATCGTCATGGTCCTATTTCGGCACGGACTGGAATACGACCCTGCTGTTCATCGGATCGGGCCTGACCACATCGGCTCCGCTCATACTGTTTTCGTATGGCGCCCGCCTGTTACCGCTTAATGTACTCGGCTTTCTGCAATACGTATCGCCTACCATCGCGTTACTCCTGGCGATCTTCTACTTCGGTGAAAGCTTCACTACGACGAACATCATCGCCTTCTCCTGTATCTGGCTCGCCCTCGTCATCTTTACGATGTCGAATCAGTTGCAACGGAACAGGTAAAATATATATTCAACATATAAACAATATAGCCCCTCCGCTATTAAAGAATAACATCTTTGTGCCGCCCTGATATCAGATTGAACTTGATCTGATGGTAGGGCGACCTTCATAGTGGAAGGGCTATTTTACTATATAAATTATTTTATCAATGCTTCAAAGCGGGGCTGACCGTGGTATTTCATAAAATGATCCTGCTCCGCTGCCACGGCTTTCACGGACGGATCGATTTTAATCGCCTGTTCCAGCCAGTCGAGAGCTTTTACATCATCCCCCTGATCCGCATAAATGGTGGCGATACCGTAAACGGACCATGTATTACGAGGATCCTTTTCCAATACACGCTCAAACCATTCCTTGGACTCGTTCAAGCGGCCCTGCAATTTATAGACCATCGCCATATTGTAATAATTGGCCACGTTATCGGAATCTAAATCGTAAGATTTCCTGGTGTCCTGCAGACCCTTGTCCGTATCCCCCTGTAGCGCCTCCGCCATGCCGCGCACAGAATACGCCTCCGCATTGCCCGCATGAGCCGCTATCGATGCGGTGGCCTCCTGTACGGCCTTGTCGTAATCGCCCGCTGAAAGGGCCGACTTGGCCGCCGTTACATGTGAATCGGAGTCCTCATTCACCTTGGACTTCTCCACCGTTGTGGCCGTAGCGGTCTCCTGCGTCCGGTCTCTATCGACGCCACACCCCCAGACACCAAGCAAACTTACGAGCAAATATACACATAATAAAGCAGATCTCATAAAACACCCCGCTTATCAATTCTA
This sequence comes from Veillonella rodentium, assembly GCF_900187285.1. Taxonomy (NCBI): domain Bacteria; kingdom Bacillati; phylum Bacillota; class Negativicutes; order Veillonellales; family Veillonellaceae; genus Veillonella; species Veillonella rodentium. The sequence continues at coordinate 1,982,633 of NZ_LT906470.1, forward strand.
CCGATTTAGACACAATTTCCGGAGATGCGGTTCAGGTAACTCGTCCTTTTCGTTATATCTCAGATAATTTACATCTGTAACTCATTAATTTATTACTTTTTACTTGTAGAACACCGGTCTAACAGATACGCAATGCCGACGAACGGAATGCCCGAGTTTTCACCGAGCCCGATTTCACAAGTCGAACTGGAGCTGACACCAAGGGTCACACCGTATTCGGCCACCTCGCCGGACAAGTCTTTCGTAGCGCATTTATTGAGCTCCGGCGTAAAGAACCCCTTTTGTCCCGCAAAACCGTCACAAGCGAACGACTTGATATTGAATACATGATCGGAGCAAAGATTTGCGAGCTGCTCAATATATTCGGACTTGCCGGCGGATTTAATCTTACATTGTTTATGTACGAGAACACGTTCATCGCATTTACGGATATCAAGGCGCGGCACCACATGATTATACAAGTACTCGGAAATATCATTGATTTCCAAATCCGTAATATGTTTGAAAGCATGGCTGAAACATGCACTGTGGTCGATTACGATAGGATATTTACCGTTTTCGGAGGCAGTCATCAATGCATCATGAAGATCCTTGAGCGCCCGTTTATCGATATCTTCATAATTTTCAAAGCTGAGACCGCAGCAGAGGTTTTCAATATGCGGCGGATACACCACATCGATATGAGCTTTGCTGCATAAGCTTTCAAAAACCTGTTGCAAGCTTCGTTCATCGTTATAGCCCTGGTTCGGACGGAACGCGCGGTTGGCGCAGGTACTGAAGTATACGACCCGTTCAAAATTGCCAGGCTTGATGCGGTTCTTCAATTTATAACGGTTCGCCTTCGGTGTCGTCTTCGGCAAGTACGGCGTCATTCCGGTCACGCCATGTAAACCATCCGTGATTTTTGAAATCGCCTTCTTCGTCACGATAGCGCCGGCAATGCCTTCAAGGCTCACGCCGGCACGGCACATATCAAGGGTCGTCGCGAAATTATCGTAAATCGTCTTCGCGAGACTCGGTGCAGGCGGATCGATTTTACGCATGGACAATGCAATCTGCGCCGTATCGATACTGAGCGGACATAGACCTTTACACATGGAACATGCCGCACAGGTATCCACTCCATAGTACTGATAACCTTTTTTAAGCTCAGCGGCAAGCGTGAAATTACCTTCCGCTTCAAGTCGTTTCGTTTCACGCAATAACGCGATGCGTTGACGCGGTGTCAATGTTAAATTGCGACTCGGACAATGCTTTTCACAGAAACCGCATTCCATACAAATGGTGAAAGCATCATCAATAACGCATTGCGCTTTCAGATTTTTCTTGTACACATCAGGATCATCGGTAATGATAACATCAGGATTCAAGATGCCCGTAGGGTCGAAGATGGCCTTGATACGACGATTGATTTCATACGCCTTCTTGCCCCATTCCATTTCAACAAACGGAGCGACCATGCGACCTGTACCATGTTCCGCCTTCAAGGAGCCGCCGAATCCGGATACGCGCTCGGACATTTCTTTCACCAGATCGGCGAAATTCTTGGTATCCTTAGGATTGCTGAAATCGGGGGTGATATTAAAATGCACGTTCCCGCTCAAAGCATGACCGAAAATAACGCCGCCGTCCACAAAATCATATTTATGGAATAGCTCCGTAATCATTTCGATGCCCTTGGTGAAGTCCTCGATTTTGAAGCACACATCCTCGGTGATAACCGTTGTACCTTTCTTGCGCTGCCCGCCGACAATCGGCAGGATGCCCTTGCGGATAGCCCACCACGAATCATATTCCTTCGGATCTTGGGAATATAGGCTCGGCATAGCCGTCGGAATATCCTTCAACTGATCTTTAATAAACGCTAAGTTCGCATCCACCGTTTCCTTTGAATAGCTTTCAGTTTGGAACAGAATCGCACTGGTACCTTCCGGTACTTCGCTAAGAAAAGCCGGCACATTTTCAAGACTTTGTACCGCGCAGAGCGATTGGTAATCCATCATTTCCGCAGCGACGACCTTCTCGCGGCCCATGTTGGCAAGGGCGACAACCGCGAGAGAAGCGTCGTTCAATGTGCGGAAGAACATGAGACCGCACCCCTTATGAGGCACGTCCTCAACGGTATTGTACACGATTTCGGACACGAAACCTAACGTGCCTTCGGAGCCGATAAACAGATGATTGATAATATCAATAATATCTTCAAAATCAACAAGTGAATTCAAGCCGTAACCGGTAGTATTTTTAATCTTGTATTTATGATGAATCATGTGTGTCAATTCTTCATCTGCTAAGATATCTTTGCGCAATTGCAAAATATCCTCCACCATTTGCGGTTTTTCCTTGAGGAACTGCTTGACGCTCTTCGGATCCGATGTATCGAGAATCGTTCCGTCCAACAATACGACGCGAATGGAACGGATTGTCTTGTATGAGTTCTGTGCCGTACCGCAGCACATGCCGGATGAGTTGTTATTCAAAATACCGCCAATCAGAGCAGTCGCAATGGTTGCCGGATCAGGTCCGATCTTGCGATTATACGGTTGTAGCATATCATTCGCATCAGAACCGATTACACCGCAATCACATTTTAATGCAAGGCCGTTATCCAGAACCTCCATCTTTTTAAAACCGTCATTACATACGATGAGTACATCTTCACAGGAACACTGACCGGACAAGGACGAACCGGCAGCCCTGAATGCGAATGGCGTACCGCATTGTTGACCCAGACGAATCAAGCGGCGAACCTCGGACTCATCCTGCGCTTTCACCACAACCTTCGGCAAATAGCTGTAACAGGATGCATCCACGCCATATGCATAACGTCTCAGATAATCCGTATACACACGATCTTTACAAATCTCCTGCGCCTCTTTGGCAAAACGGTCATAATCTCTTACTAATGAATTCACTTGAATAACCTCCAATCCCAGCTTAAGGAAATCTTTATAAATTTAGTATACGCCGTTCTCATTATGCCTACCACAATTATGCATAATTTATATCTCTTCCAATAATTATCGATATCGATACGCCTTTTAAATTATATGTTGAAAGTACATCTCATTCGCATTATCATGTACCGATTTCTCCACATGTAAAGCAAAAAGGCCCCTATCCATCCGGATCAGATATACACGAATAAAAAAGTATCTCTAAATCCATATAGATAGGGACTTGAACATATATAACCCTACAAGAATCAGATAGCAATATATATACATAAAACCTTCATGTATATATATTTTATCCATTACATTCTCAATTACAAATATGTATGATTTTTTTTCATAGCAAAATAAAAACAGATCTACTATATAACTCAGCATAAACACATTTTACAAAACATTCTACAAAATCGACACCATATCAGAACAAAATGCCGGACCCGATAATCAGCCGCACCGCCAGTGCGAATACGCAGACACTCATCAATGCCAGAATGACCTTTGCTTTCAGACGTTTTGCAATCTGTGCCCCCGCCTGGGCCCCGAACAGAGCGCCGAAACTGGCAGGAATAGCAATGCTGAATACGATATGGTTCGACAGGAAGTGTGTAATAACGCCCACCATGGTGGATACCGCCAAAATGGCCTGACTCGTAGCCGTCGCCAGATGTGTGGGAAAGCTCATCAGATAGATAAGCGCCGGCACGTGAATAAGCCCGCCGCCGATACCGAAGATGCTGGATATAAAGCCGACCACAATGCTGATAGCGATGCCTAGCGGCTTATTATAGGTAACCTCATCCAGCGTGAGGGACTCCGCTTGACGCTCGCCTTTACGGAAATTTTTAAATCCGATCAAAATAGATACACAGGCCAGGAAACACCCGAAGGCAAACATAAATTCAGGGCCTGAGAACCAGGCGGACATACGCGCCCCTAAAATGGCGCCCGGAAAGGTGGCCAGGCTGAAAATAAGAGCGGCGCTGATAAACACCTTTTTCTGCCTGATATACGCCAGCGAACCGGAAATAGCATTACACATAACGGCAAATAAAGACGTGCCCACGATCATCGACGGCGACCACTGAGGAAACCAGTACATGAATAAAGGCACAAAAATGAGACCTCCACCGGCGCCGATAATCGTCCCTAACATGGCCGTAAAAAAACCGACGATCATAAAAAATAAATAGAATACAAACGGATTATCAATCATAATACAACCTCCCTGATATATCGGGGATACAATAGTCTCCCTACAGCTGCCGCTTCAATTCCAATAAGCTTATACCCAAAGCCTCGGCCGCCGTTACAAGATCATCATACTCATACTTAATCGATGTCCCGTCAGCCCCATAGGCCTTTTTATACCTGATAACCTGCCCCTTATGCGTGATAGAACCGGACTCTCTATGTAAAATGTGTCGTTCCTTTCTCTGAAAGCGGAGCCCCAGCGTTGTGGTATGTTTCAACAACAACTGTTCTATCTCAGCGCGATGTTCCTCATGACATAACACGGTAATCATCGTGCCGGGACGCTGCTTTTTCATCATAACGGATGTAGTAAAGACATCGAGCGCCGAAGATGTTATCAGTTTCTCCACCGCATATCCGATTTCCTCCGCCGTCATATCATCAATATTACATTGAATCTCTATGATTTCATCATCCTTATAGAGGGCATCGGTCACATCGCGTGCATTCCTCCGCTCAGAATTCTCAATGGAATGTCCAGCCGTATCTTCTTTCAATGTAATCGTATCCACAAAGGCGCGTACACAGTTAGGTCGATTATATGGCTTCGTTCCGAATCCATACGACACAGATTCAACGCGCATCACGGGCATCGGTCCGAAATCCGTTCCAAAATATCGCAATAGCGCAACCCCTGTAGGCGTACAAAGTTCGCCTTCCACCTGATAATCCGTATAACACGGCAAGCCTTGTAACAGTTTCATCGTGGCCGGCGCCGGTACATTCAATGTGCCGTGAGCACAATGCACCGTACCATATCCCATATGAATGGGCGACACCATAATCCGGTCGAACGCAAGATAATACAATACATAACATACCGCCACCACATCGGCGATGGCATCATAGGCACCGACCTCATGAAAGTGAATCATATTCACATCTGTCCCGTGTACCTCAGCCTCCGCATCGGCAATTAACCGATACACCGCCAAAGCATCGAGTTTTACCTCATCCGGTAAGGACAAGCCATTAATAATTTTCTGAACATCCAACAATGTATGATGAGAATGTGAGTGATGGAGATGTAAGTGATGATAATCCTGTTCATGATGCTGCTGACTATCATGTCGCTCATGGCCATAAGCCTGCTGATCATGATTGTGCTGACTATAATTATGATGATCACGATGATCAGAAATTATATCTTCATCCTCTATATGACCGTCGACGGCAACCGTACAATGATACCCCTGTAAATCGCATTCTTCCTTCGGTTCCAATCGATAAGTCACCTTGGGGATGCCGACAGTATTTAATCTTTCAATCCATCGAAAAGGATCGTCCGTCAGTCCCAATACAGTCGCCGTCAGCATATCCCCGGCGACCCCCATCTGACAGTCTAAAAATAACCGCTTCATTATCGTTACCCTTTACTCATAACCCATGCAATCACTCGCTTTCACCGATATGGTTAATCATATTCGCCATATATGCGGCGCCGAATCCGTTGTCGATGTTTACCACGGAAATGCCGCTGGCACAGGAATTAAGCATGGACAACAGCGCCGTTACACCGCCGAAAGCCGTCCCGTAGCCGACACTGGTAGGCACGGCAATCACCGGAACATCCACGAGCCCGCCTACAACACTGGCAAGAGCGCCCTCCATTCCGGCGATAACGACGATAACCTTAGCACTCATCAGCTCATCCAGATGATGAAGGAGACGATGAATACCGGCCACGCCCACATCATAGATGCGATGTACCGAATTTCCATAAAATTCCGCCGTCAGAGCACATTCCTCCGCCACATTACAGTCGCTGGTACCGCCCGTCACAACCGCAATATGACTGCTTGTCTTTTCAACGGGCATATCACCGACGATGCCGATACGTCCGGCCTCATAATAATGTAGAGATACATGCGTTTGCATGATCTGTGATATCTGCGTTTGAACGGCCTGTGCCATCGCTTTCGGCAATCGTGTCACCAATATGTTATCGATTCCGTTGGCTTTCATGGATTGGATAATGCCGACAACTTGTTCAACGGTTTTACCTTCACCGTAAATAACCTCGGGTACACCTTGGCGCACGGTGCGATGCAGATCCACATGAGCATAGCCCAGATCCTGAAACGGCGCCTGCTTCAAGGTCAGCAATGCCGTATCGATATCGACAGTTCCATTTTTAACAGCCTCTAACAAAGTACGTACATCCTGACTCATCATCGCACCTCTAAATCCAATAACACCGCATCAAACAAAGGACTCAACTGTTTTATTATGAGCTCCCTATATTGCAATACGTTTTCCAACTGCGATTGAGGCACCTGAATTTTAGCTATATTGCCAAGTAATCGTACGCGAAAATCGGAAAATCCCAACGAAAAAAGATATCCCTCCGCCTCTTCCACTTTGCGAAGTCCATCCCTTGTAATCCTCTGCCCCGCAGGAAATCGCGTAGCAAGGCACGCATACGCCGGTTTATTCCACGTAAACAACCCCGCCTCACGCGATGCGTTTCGAATCATGGACTTTGTCAGCCCGCACGTCCTAAGAGGAGAATGTATGTGGAGTTCCTGAATCGCCTTCATGCCCGGACGATCATCATACTCATCGCTCGCATTGGTGCCGTCCGCCACATAGTGAAAGCCGTCATGATTCGCCGCCTCGATAATTGCATTAAATACATGCTGTTTACAGTAATAACAGCGATTATCCGGATTGGCGACAATCCTTTCATCCCTCAACGGGTCAACTGTTATTTCCTGTACCGAAACGCCCAGAGACGCGGCCAAACGCAATGCATCGGCCCTTTCAAAATCCGGAACGAACGGAGATTTCACAAAATAGGGCTGCACCGTAAGGCCCGCTTTCACAGCCGCATATAACAGATACGATGAATCGACACCGCCGGAGAATGCGATGGCTAAACGCTCAAAGCGTTTTAAATAATCAACCAGCTCCATCGACATCCTCCTCAAACTGTACAGATTCCAACATACGAAATAATCTATGATTCATACTGAACTTTGCACCTGTAACGTAGATACTCTACCTGTATCATAGATACTCTGTATAAGATACACTTAGCCTCAGTAACCTCAGTATAAGATAATCTTTAGCCTCAATTAAAACAAATTTCTAAACCTGAATGATTTCTACTCTACAATAACCGTGGTTCCGTTCGGAATAATCGTAATCGATGCATCCTCGCCTTTAATTCCTCTCGCAATGGATACCGCTTCATCCAGCGTGGAAGCCGGTATCATATGCATATCCCGTATCACCTGATGATCACAGTCGGTCGTCACCACGATAACGGAATAATGATTCAAAATTCTTGCAAGAATCTGAATTTTCCATTGATACGGCTTTGTCTCATTCCTTGGAACACCGTGAATATCATCTAATATCTGCTGTGCACTGTCCATGCCCTTAATCGCATCATACAAAGCCTGTCCGCCATGTCCTTCTTTACAGGAAGCCGCCAGAATGATGACGCCCCCGTCATTACAGGATGCCTCGGCCGCTGTCATCCCCTTTACGGACTGATAAATATTCTGATCCGACGGATAGCCGCCGTTGCTGGTAATGACGATATCCGCAGGGATGCGCTTCACCGACGATAAAGAACGGATAAATTCATACCCTTCTTTGTGGGCATCTACGCAATCACCGGCAACAGCTTTGATGATTTCCTTTTTTCTGTCGATGACAACATTGAGAATAAACTGTAAATCCGCTTTTCTAGCGGCATACAGCATGTCTTTATGAATCGGATTTTCATCGATGATACCGGTCCGCGAAAATTCACTTTCAATAAATTCGGCACAATGATTGGCAAGAACAGTCACCTTAGATGCCACACCGGGCAGTACCGATTTACGTCCGCCGGAAAATCCCGCAAAGAAATGAGGATTGATGAGCCCTTCCGCAATCAATAACTCCGTCTCTACAGCCAATCTGTTGATAATACATTTGCCCCCTGACGGTAATGTACCGATTTCAACCATGTTCGCATCATCCTCGGAATCATGATTGATCAACGTCTCATGATTAACGATATCCTCGCCGAAACGGGCGACCATCTCCTCATGAGTCATGGGCCTGTGAAAGCCTGTGGCAATCAGAATCGTAATATCAATCGCGGGATTCACAGCGCGGATACGGCGAAGCAAAATAGGCAATGTCACCTTGCTTGGCATCGGCCGCGTATGGTCACTCGTGATAATCACCATATTCTTCTTACCTTTTACCAATATTTCCAACGGAGGACTGTTGACAGGATGGTCCAAAGCATACTCTACCGACTCGCTCTGACTCAACTCAGCCTGATACGAAGCCGCATTTGACTCCAACACGCCCGAAACGAAACGCTCATCAAGAGACACATCCAGCTTTTTATAATCATAAGGAAAAGTATACGTTTTCATGATTAACCCTCCGTAGCCGCCAGAACTCATATATATGTTAAGTATAGCACCGAACCGTATAATCAATCTATAAAATCCACGTGAAATCAAACAGCTTTGGAGGCCCTCTTAGTTTCATGCGAGAAGAGGCGCCATTAGAAACATCAGCAATCGTTTTTGTAAACAGTATTGAGACAATTGGCGCCTCTGTAGCCGAAGTTTTATAAGTAAATAAAATACACCGGCAGGAAAACGACTTAGCGCCGCAAGGGGTGGCTTTGGAGGCTTTCCTGCCGGTGTATTTTCAATATATTAAGTTCATATCAATAAAACTTCGGCTACAGCCAACAGCATTACATACTGGATGCAAAAAACGATTTAGCCTCCTTGAGGCGCCCTCGTTCGCATGAAACCTGCAATTCATCACCGGCCTCAATCACCACATCCCGCAACGGCACGATATATGTCCCGTTTCGTCTGATGCTGACGATCAAAGTCCCGTCAGGCACACCCAGATCCTGCAGTTGTTTGCCAATATACGGTGCCACCACAGGCACCTTCGTCTGAAAGAAGGTTTGCACCGCTTCCAGATTGCTTTGTCCGCTCATAGCCCGCAATAAGGAGTCGTAAATTGGCGGTTCTTTCAACAGTTCCGCTACCAAATAGGCAACAATGGTCACGATACCGATGGCATAAATATTTGAAAAGCTGTTCGTCATTTCAAGAACCAGCAGGATTGCTAAAATCGGAGTTCGCATTGCCGCCGCCAGCATACCGCCCATTGCACAAATGACGAACTGCGGCACAAACTCACCGGAAATAAGATGCAGTGACGACAGGAGGCTTTCACAAAAGGCACCGGTCGCCGCACCGATAACGAGCATGGGCAAAAAGATGCCCCCCTGCGCACCGCTGCCATAGCAGAACGTGGTCAACAAAATCTTGCCCGCGACGATGCCCGCAAGGAGCCACACCCCATGCGACTGAAATGCCAAATGCCCCACCAGATCATTGCCGCCGCCCAACAACAGCTGCGAATCAAATCCGATAGCCGCCACGGCGACAAATGTAATGACTAATTTCAAAAATCGGGAACATTCGAGCCAATCAAAGAACCTTTTAAACGCGAAAATCATACGGCAGAAAAAAACGCCGCACAATCCGGTGAACACGCCCACACCGAGAAGAGACGGGAAATACTCCAGAGGCATCCCCGTCGTCACGGAAAAGCCCAGCGCCGGCTCGAGGCCGAAAATACTGACCGTAATGTAATTGGAAATCAACGCCGCCACAAAGGTAGGAATGACGAGGTACGGATAAAAACTCTTATGCACCTCTTCAAAAACGAACATCGCCCCCGACACGGGAGCGCTGAAGGCGGCGGTCAAACCGGCCGCAGCACCGGCGGAGGTAAGTATACGCTGTTCCCGTAGGCCCGAATTCATCCAGTAAGACACGATTTTACCGGCGGAGCCGCCGATTTGTACGGCCGGGCCTTCCCGTCCCACTGAAAACCCCGCAAAGCCCGTCAGCACGCCGCCAATCATCTTGGATACGAACGTACGATACGGCTTCATATCGAACAAACCCAGCATTTCCCCTTCGATTTGAGGAATGCCGGATCCGCCAGACAACGGCGCCCACTGTAGCAGGCGGTCCACGATAAAGGCAAATAGAATCATCCCTGCGAGCCAAATTAACGCCCATTCAAGGGAAATTCCATCCATCAGCCCCCACCGCACATGCTCCGATTCGAGGATCAGATAGCGATATGTGGCGCCGCCGAACCCTGCGATGACACCGACCAAGGCGCCTTTCAGAATCAATTCGGATAACAGAATACGATTCATGGACATATCCGCTAAGGTGGAACTGCGTTTATTCAATTTCCATAATTTCATACTATGTCCCTCCGCCTCGAACCGTTTCGGTCCGCACGCTCCATACAGATTAATACTATGCCGCATTATAATACCTTACTGTATTTATAGCATATATTTATAACGACCTGAAAATAACTGAATCTCTCAATTTATATTAAATGCATATATATTAGTTATATTCATAATTAGTATACTTGTCCGTATTCACTTTTTCAAGAATATTGATTGTAAAAATATATCTACGAACTTGTACACTTGTGATAGATTTTTGTCCTCTTTAAGCGGATTTTCATTTCTATAGAATATACTGAAGGTATATCGTTCTGTAGTTTGATATACGTAAGGAGCAACACCAATGAAAACGTTTCACCTTCCCTATTCTAAAAGCACCGTTGATATTCAGATTCCAGAAACACAAATTGCAGGCGTACTGGAATCCAGGGCACACTCATACAAACCTGAGCTTTCACAGGAAGAACTCGTCGAAGCCGCATTGGATCATCCTATAGGGGGTAAATCATTAGAAGAGTTGGTAAAGGGAAAATCAAATATGGTCATCATTACAAGCGACCATACGAGACCCGTTCCCAGCAAAGTCACGATGCCGATTCTGTTACGCCGTATCCGCAGCGCAAATCCGTCCATAGACATCACGATTTTATTGGCAACAGGATTTCATAGACCGACCACAAAAGAGGAAATGATCGATAAATTCGGTGAGGATATCGTGGCCCATGAAAAAATTGTAAATCATATTTCGGGAGATGCATCCCAAATGGTCAAAATCGGGGTTCTCCCATCCGGTGGCGATTGTATTATCAATAAAATCGCCGTCGAAACGGAACTGTTAATCGCCGAAGGTTTCATTGAACCTCACTTCTTCGCAGGCTTCTCGGGCGGTCGTAAATCGGTACTCCCGGGCATAGCATCGGAGGTGACGGTCATGGCGAACCATTGTGCGGAGTTCATCAACAGCCCCTATGCACGAACCGGTATCATTGAAAACAATCCGATTCATAAAGATATGGTCTATGCGGCGCGTACGGCTAAACTCGCCTTTATTTTAAATGTTGTTATCGATGCCGATAAACATATCATCAACGCCTTTGCGGGTGATATGGAGAAAGCTCACGAAAAAGGTTGTGCCTTTGTATCCGATTTAGCGAGTGTGAAAGCCGTACCTGCCGATATCGTTGTCACTACTAACGGCGGCTACCCGTTAGATCAAAATATTTACCAGTCCGTAAAAGGCATGACAGCGGCCGAAGCCACCTGTAAGAAAAACGGCGTCATTATCATACTTGCCGCATGTAATGACGGTCATGGAGGGCAATCCTTATATGAAAATCTGAAAAATGCGACCACCCCGCGAGAATTGCTCGACAGAATCGCCAAAGTACCGCGGAATGAAACGATTCCCGATCAATGGGAAATGCAAATTCTGGCTAGAATCTTAGATCAGTTCACGGTTATTGTCGTAACAGATCAATGCGATCCTCAAATGTTGACGGATATGCATTTAGAACACGCCTATAACTTTGACCAGGCGTTACAAACAGCAATGAAAAAGGTCGGTGAAGATGCCAAAATCACGGTTATCCCTGACGGTGTATCCGTAATCGTGAAACAATAACCCCCTTTTAAGGTTGTCCGCCACAATGACGCCTATAGAGACAAATCAGGATTCCTATAGTTAACATCTATACATTTCAAACAGTTCCATGTGAAAGCACTTTCACTCGAACTCCAGCCCATAAAGTATATATAACCACATAGAGAAAGGCTATACATAATCGCTCGGAACAGCCATTTATTAAAGGTCCTGTTCCTGTAAATACGATTATGTATAGCCTTCTTTTACTAAATCTGCAGATTTCATTAAAACCTTCGTAATCACCGGCCACTGCGCTGCGTAACGAGCGACTGATAATTTCAATCGCTTTTAAATGGAGCATATCCGTCAATTCCCAAGCACCGCGCGTAATATAACCCTCGACGGCATGCACAAGCGCATCCATCCCTGTCGCGGCGCATAGACCGGTCGGCATCGATGCGGACATATCGGGATCCACGATGGCCACAATAGGAATATCATGCGGATCGACGCAGACGAACTTGCGATTCTTTTCGACATCTGTAATGACATAGTTGATAGTCACCTCAGCCGCCGTACCGGACGTAGTCGTGACCGCGATAATCGGCAAGCAAGGATTCTTGGTAGGGGCCACACCTTCAAGACTGCGCACATCGGCAAACTCCGGATTCGTCATAATCGTAGCGATAGCCTTGCTCGTGTCGATAGGGCTGCCTCCGCCGACAGCGACGATAACATCTGCACCGGCCGCTTTACAGGCTTCGACACCGGCCTTTACGTTCTCAATGGTCGGATTCGGTTTGATACCGTCATAAACGACATACTCGATTCCCGCCGCATCAAGCAAATCCGTTACCTTCGTCGCCACCTTGAACTCAAATAAATCAGGTGTGGATGTAACAAGAGCCTTCCTAAAATGACGATTCCTGATTTCATTGACGATTTCCTGAATCGCACCCTGCCCGAAATAGGACGTACCGTTTAATATCATTCTTTGAGCCATATACATCACTCCTAACGTATATAAAAGATAAAACCGACAGAGGATTACTATACTTAGTAATTCTCCATCGGTTATGTAAACTCCTGTATATAATTTTCATCACGTACTATAGATATGACACGAACTCATGCATCCCGACTCATTTTCATGAGCAGAATCCGTTTCACCGACGCATTGAGGCGTTCCTGAGAAATACGCCCGTCTTTGACGGCTTTCATCAGCCCATTATAGGACTCCTGCATATGTTCGTATTCATGGCAGACCAGGAGCAAATCGCTGCCCGCCAGGATCGACTGTACCGCCATTTCCGAAAATGCATAATGTTTCGCCAATGCGCCCATATCCATATCGTCCGTGGCCACAACGCCGTTATATCCAATGTCCTTGCGTAGCCAATCGGTAATAATCGTCTTCGATAAACTGGACGGATGATCGAGATCAATCTGCGAATACACTGCATGAGAAACCATAATCATGTATGTATTTGGTTTTGAATCTTTAATCAACGATGCGAATACTCTTGTATCCTCTTGTGAAAGCACCTCTTTTGACACGGGCACTACGCTGGTATCCGCATGTAAATCCACATCCGTTTTGCCGATCCCCGGAAAATGCTTATATGAATACCACAGCCCCGCCTCATCATAAGCCTTACCGACAGCGCCGGCATAGCGGATGACCTCATCAGGATTTGTGCTGAAAGAACGTCCATAGGTTAATCCCAAATCGGCGTCCGGCGCAAAATTGATATTAAACCCTAAGGACTTAAGCTCTTCCCCTGACTGTTTCGCCAACGCCACCGTTTCAGAGATATCGCGCTGTCCCAGCTGTTCCGCAGGCGGTACCTTTACAAGCTCGTCCTCCATGCGCGCCACGGCACCGCCCTCCTGGTCAATCCCGATAAACAGCGGTGTCAAACCACCAGCCTTGGCGGTCTTCTTCATATCCGTAATAAGCGTTCGCACCTGCTCCTTGGACTCCATATTGCGGTCAAACAAAATAATACCGCCCACGCGATATTCGTTAATCATGAATTTCGCATCATCATTCAAAGTCGTGCCGTGAACGCCGATCATCAACAGTTGTCCCACCTTGTCCGCATCACTCATGGACGCCACCAGCTTGTCCACCTTTTCTTCCGGTGAAAGCTCGCTTTGAGCCACAGACTCATACGTCACGGATTCCGAAGTGTGTGTAAACGGATTCAGACCACAACCGCCTAATACAAGCGGTATGCAGACAGATAAGCCAATCAATAAAGAACGAAATAAACTCATAAAGCCCCCCTTTTCTCAATATACTTATTGTCCTTTGAAACAGAAACCCTGTCAATAGATACACAAGACAAATCAACTCTATTCTCACAGAAAAAGCTTAATGCAAAGAAGGAAATGCCTAGCTGAAACCGACTTAGCGCCGCAAAATACTACTCCTCCCTAGGAAGAAAGTTAATATGTAAAAATGGACTGTTCCAGGAAAACGACTTGGCGCTGCGAAGCAGGTGGCCTCCGGAGTCTTTCCTAGAACAGTCCATTTGCAAACCTATTAAATTTTTCCGCTTTCCCGCATTTCCGCCAGCAGTTTCACGATCCGCGGTCCGCAACCCTTACCGCCGCATGCGCCGGTTCCTGCGCGCGTTGCTTCTTTTACTTCCGGAAATGTATGAGCGCCATTCAAAATGGCTTCTTTAATCGTTTTACGCGTAATACTACGGCAGGTGCACACCTTCGTGAGCTTGTCCAGAATTGCTTCCGGCACTGTATTTTCTTCAAAATTCATATGATTCCTCATCTATTCACTTGAATACATTCATTAACTATATCGAAATTTTGTGATTTCTATAATCAGTATATCACAACTTACAAACTATATCGATAGTTTTAAATGTAAATAGATGTTACATACCCAAAATTATACCTATAACGGTAAAATACATTTTGAAAATCGTATGTTGCAACGGAATAATAATCATTGAGATAATCGGCGTATTAATAAGGATAATAAAAAATAACAGATTCAGTAACCCCAACTGATAATATCTCATCTGCCATTCTACAGGCAACCAGGGTAAAATGATATTAAATCCCGGCAAAGGCGGAAACGGAATCAGACAGAACAAAGAAATGCCGATACTATATGAAATAATATACTGCAACACCATAAAAAGGCCCTGCGATTGGACTAGATTGCCCATACTAAGCAATATATAAATAAAAGTAAAAATAAACCCCGTAACAAGGCCCGCTATGGGACCGGAAAAAGCGAGCAACGTCATGTCTCTACGAGGATCCTTAAAGAACGACGGATTAATAGCCATCTCTTTAGGCCATCCAAACCCGATAAGTATGATACAAATAGTGCCGAACAAATCCAGATGCGCCATCGGTGACAATGTCAATCGACCGGCCATGCGCGGCGTAGGATCTCCGAGCCAGGTCGCAACTCTAGCTTCTGCATAGCCGAATACCGAAAACACGATAATAATCGCCGGAATACTGGCTAAAATCTGTACAGGATTAAAATCAAACATAAAACTCCTTTATTGTTTCGCCTCCCATGCGGTAGCGCTTTCCTGGATGCAGCGCAACGCATTGAGCGTACGAGGATAGCCGATATACGGCACACACTGGGATGCGATATTAATCAAATATTGTTTACTGTTACCTACATTCAGATTACCTTGTATGTGGGCTTTGAGCTGCTCTTCGCAGCCTCCCTGAGCGGAGAGGAAACAGAACGTAATCATCTCACGATGGGCCACACTGAGGCCTTTACGAGTGTAATAATCGCCGAACATATTCGCCAACCACTTGTTGATATGTCGGATTTCTTCAGGGCCTTCCTGATGGAGATTACGCACGCTTTCACCGAAAATTTCCACCTGTTTTTCAATGCCCTTTGCAAGACGGGAGCCACGGGTAACGGTACTGCGTTCAGGATTCCGAATCATTTCACCGCGGTAATCGAAAATCTTATTCGTCACCTTGAAAAACGGACGTACGCGACCGATACCGAGGTACGGCACCGCCTGATAAATGAGCTCCACCACTTCGTCCGGAATGAGTCCGAAGTTAAGTGCCGCAGGCAACATCAATGCATATTCATCTACGGCCTGAACCCCCACCAATGTGGCGAGAATCGCCAGAAAACGGTCCTTCGACGGTACATTGCGGTCCTCTTCGGTGATAACCTCATCGAAGGCAAAGTTATCAAATAATACTTCAAATTCCGGATCAATATAACCGGCCGGGGCCGCAATATCAGGAAACATGCGCTCTGTATAGGCTTGAGCGAATTCAGATTTAGACATAAAAAAAACCTCCATTCACAATGGATACATATCACCACCGTAACGATAACCAATACAGTTCAATACCGAAAGAAAAGACGTTAATATTTCATATATTTTATCATTAAAATATACACATGAAAAGTAATAAAAGGTCTATAAATAAAAATGGTGAAAGCCCGATTAGAACTTTCACCAATAATAGTTATGTAATTATTACGGCAAAATGCCCTCAATTATAAAGCAGGGAATTCGAAATTAGTGCCGTAAACTTGTTTCCAGGTAGCCAAGAACATATTGTATTCATTTGTACCCGGATTGATTTGGTAAACCTGTCCGTCCGGAGCATAGCGATATACGGTACGAAGGCTTGGATGAACGATGTATTTAAACAACGATGCTTCACCATATTGGTTATTATGCATATTTACAACATTAATGCCGAATACATAGTTACGGCTGCCGTCGATACCTTTAAACTGCGATGCTTTATCAAAGTAATATGTTTCCGTACCATTAGCACTATTCGGAACTTCAGGATAATTATCCAATCCGTTCCAGTTTGCCGCATTTGCTACACCGCCGACCAATAATGTACCGGCTAAAACGAATGCACCTAATAAGTTTTTATTCATAATGCTCTCCTTCTGCCCACAGGCATATCAACTAATCGGCCTGTTCTCATAAGGCCTTAGCGCTGTACGCTATATACAGTATACCATATTTATGAAAGAAGAAATGAAATTCAGCCCTTCAAGCGATTGCTGGTTTCTACATTCGCTTTATCGATGGCATCTAATAAACGGTTTAATAAACCGCGTAATTGACGAGCTTCCTCTACATCAAAAATATGACCTGAAGCCTCCGCCAATCTCTGAGGTACATGGATGGCACTTTCACGTAATTTTTTACCGGAATCGGTAAGAATTACCATAACAACGCGTTCGTCCTGACGGCTACGCTTACGTTTCAGAAAATTCTTAGCTTCCAATTTTTTAAGTAACGGTGTCAGCGTACCGGAATCAAGGCGCAATACTTTGCCCAATTCCTTAACGGATAACTCCCCATACTGCCATAAAGCCATCATTACGATGTACTGAGTATATGTCAAATTCAACGGATCCAAATATAAGCGATATGCGTTAACAATTTCCTTCGCCACTACATAAAGAGGGAAACTGATCTGATTTTCTAGTCGTAAGAAGTCATCCGCAGGGATATCTTCAACGTGTTCGTATCCTTCAAGTGTTCCAATTTCTGCCATCTTCTACCTCCATGTGCACACAATCTCTACAAACTAATTGTACACAATATGACGGCAAGCAGTCAACTTTAAAAGCGGTAATTTGAGCACTTTTTTCAGATTTGTCAATTAATTTATATATTTTTTCTGATTAATTAATAATCCACATGTCGATAAAGGCAGTACTTAATTAGATTCTAATACCTTATTGCGCGCAGCTTTCACAAGGACGAAATCGTCGTCCGGAACGCTCGATTTATAAGCCCAGCTAAGTAATAAAGCAGAATTTGCCACCACGAGCAAACTGCCGCCGTTATGAACGAGCGCGCCCCACACGGGCGACAATGTGCCCAGCATCGCCAGGATAATCGCTACAAAATTCAGAATCAGGGAGAAGGACAGATTGATTTTAATTGTAGTCATCATGCGTTTAGACAATGCCACGAGGTGAGGCAATTCCCTGATGTTATCGTTAACAAGAACGATGTCCGCCGCTTCAACGGCGATATCACTGCCGATACCGCCCATGGCGATGCCTACATCGGATTTTTTAAGGGCCGGCGCATCATTGACACCGTCGCCCACCATGGCCACGATGTTACCCTCTTGTTGTAATTGGGCTACCGTATCCATTTTATCCTCCGGCAAGCAGTCGGCGATAACATGGGATACATTAAGTCGTTTAGCGATCGTTTTTGCCGTCGCCACATGATCACCGGTCAACAGAACCGGCATGACATCGAGTTCATGCAGGGACTCGACCACGGAGCGGCTTTCACGGCGGACGCGGTCAGCTAACGCTACATAACCTGCTAAAGCACCGTCAATAGCTACATACACGATGGATGCGCCGCGATGCAAATGCTCACGAACGGCATTTTTCACGGAATCTTCAATCGAAATGCCGGCCAAAATCATCATCGCCTCATTACCGGCTAAAACGGATTGAGCTTGTACACTTGCTTCTAAGCCTTTGCCGGGAATCATGCGGAAAGAATCTACCGCATCAAAGCGTTCACCATAGCGGGACGTGAAGCCGGACACGATGGCCTTGCCCAAAGGATGCTCGGATTTCCGCTCGATGGATGCCACCAGGCGATACAGTTCGGCATCAGATATATCGCTGACGGTTTCAACGGCAATGACCTCCGGCGTACCGTTCGTCAAGGTCCCCGTCTTATCAAAGGTCATCGTATTCACCTTCGCCAGCTGCTCCATAATGCTGCCGCGACGCACGAGAAAACCGCGTTGGCTGGCATTCGAAATGGCCGCCATAATCGCCGCCGGCGTCGCCAACACGAGAGCGCAAGGACAGAACACAACGAGAATCGTTACGGCGCGGATGATTTCGCCGGTCACCGCATACGTACCGGCCGCCGCCAAGAGGGCAATCACCACAATCCATGTCGCCCAGCGGTCCGCAATGCTCACGATTTTCGCATTTCCCGGATCCGTAGACTTCACGAGCTTAATCATCCGTTGAATCGAACTGTCCTCGCCCTCTTTCGTCGCCGTCATATCAAAGGCGCCGAACTGATTCACCGTACCGGAGAAGACTTCGTCACCAACGGTCCTGTCCACCGGCATGGATTCACCGGTCATAACGGATTGGTCGATAGCCGTATCACCGGTCACAATGGTGCCGTCTACAGGAATGACCTCGCCGGGCAACACGCGCACCACATCGCCTACGCTCACGATATCCGCAGGCATCACCTCTTCCTTACCGTTGCGCACAATACGCGCCGTCGTCGGCGTCAATTTTACGAGCCGTTCAATGCCCGCCTGCGCCTTGGAGACGGTAAACTCTTCGAGCATCGCCCCCAGTTGCATGATGAAAGCAATTTCTGCCGCCGCAAATACTTCACCGACAGCTACAGCCGCGATAAGCGCCAAGGATACGAGTAAATCCGCTTTCACATCGAAATCCTCATACATAGCCACCGCTGCGCCCCACACGATAGGTGCCCCGCAAAGGACGATGGTAAACCAGGCCCAATCGAACGGCAAGCCCAACCGGATGCCCAATAAACTGAATACAACGCCGATTCCGCCGGCCACTAATATGATCTTTTCGCGATTCAAATCGAACCACTCCGCTAATTTGCTCCACCGATTCATAATTACCTCCTGTGAAAGCTGACTATCATTGATATGTACACATTTACCGTGGTATACGTACATGCGTCCATGTATATAACCCTGTTTGTAAACAGTTTCACTGATTCGTAAATCTATTTACATATGTCTTTATATACCCCCATGGGTATATCTTATGATTATGTTATACCCCTATGGGTATATTTGTGTCAATAACAAAATATGTACAGACATTCATATATGTTCACAAAACCGTATAATTACTGCTTTGTTACGATGCATGCCATTTTTATAACTGTGCATTACACAAATGCATGAACAATTATTCATATAACAAATATATAAATATCACCGTATCTATGCAAAACGCTAACTGATACAACCTTTAATAACTATTTATCATAATTAAAAATTAAATATAGTCGATGTAATACCCTACATGGTATTATTACAAAAGACATGTTGTAGAAAGGATGTGTGACGATGTCGATTTTTTCTCCTGCTCCTCATATCGAACGTTTACCTGAGGCGCAAATTGATTCCACCTACAAACGACTTCGCAAAGAGGTCTTTGCCGGTACATTTATCGGGTATGCTACATTCTACCTGATTCGACAAAACTTCAGCCTCGCTGTGCCGTACATGATTGCCGAGTACGGTTACGCCAAAGCGGATCTCGGTGTTGTTATGACCGTCTTATCCGTAGCTTACGGTGTCAGTAAGTTTGTCGTGGGTAATGCTTCTGACCGCTCTAACCCGAAGTATTTTTCAACGGTAGGTCTATTGCTGAGCGCATTAGTAATGCTGTTATTCGGTACCTTGCCGGGCGTTATGAGCAGCATTCCTATCATGTGTGTTCTCGCCTTCCTGAATGGTTGGTTCCAAGGCATGGGGTATCCTCCATATGCGAAAAATATGGTTACCTGGTTCTCCCGCTCCGAACGCGGTGTGTGGTGGTCCTGGTGGAACGTATCGCACAATCTCGGTGGCGGCATCATTGCACCTCTTGCCACATTGGGTATTTATCTATTCGGCACATGGCATAGTATTTTCTTCTTCCCTGCTATTATTGCTATCATACTTGCGATTCTTACCTTTGTTCTGCTGAAAGATACCCCTCAATCCTGCGGTCTGCCGCCTATTGAGGAATACAAACACGAATCGGTTACCCATACTCCTAAAGAAGACCATACAAAAAGCACGTTTAAGGAAATTTTCTTTAAATATATTCTGCACAACAAATACTTGTGGTACCTTGCTATTGCGAATATTTTCGTATACTTCATCCGCTACGGTGTAGTCAGCTGGGCTCCTACCTATTTAACTGCGTGAAAGGCTTTACAAAGGAAGGTTCCCGTTGGGCTTACTTCCTCTATGAATGGGCGGGTATTCCGGGCATGCTCGTCAGCGGTTACCTGAGCGACCGTGTATTCCGCGGCCGTCGTGCTCCGGCTACGATCTGCTTTATGATCCTCGTTATCGTCGCCATTCTCGTATACTGGTTCAATCCGGCCGGTAATATCTTCATCGATAACTTGGCGCTCATCGCGATCGGTTTCCTTATCTACGGTCCGGTTATGATGATCGGCCTTCAGGCAGCCGACATGGTTCCACGCGAAGCAACGGGCGGTGCCACAGGCCTTACGGGCTTGCTTGGTTACCTCATCGGTTCCGCCGGTGCAGGCGCCTTCATGGGTCTCATGGTTGACCTTTACGGTTGGAACGGTGGATTTGTAGCGCTCGTAAGTGCATGTATCCTCTCCATCGTATTCTTGCTTCTTACCCTTGGTGATAAAAGACAATAGTATAGATTACAACTCATAACAATTACACTAACGATACTTTCACACAAAAAGGACTCTAAGACAGCTTTATCGAGCTGTTTTAGAGTCCTTTTTATCAGTATTTCAAACTTATTGGATAAAAGGGTTATGGAACAAAACGTGTTACAAATTTACGCCGTTGCAAATTTATATCGTTACAACTTATGACGATAGTCCATCTATTTATGCCACACATAAATATCCATCCAATACTTTCAGATTATACACCAGACCAAGTCGTGCGAGGCCATGTAAAACGACAGCCATCACAGGTCCGATGAGACCGAATACACCGGCCCCGATGATCGCTATGTGGAATACTACGGATAGGATGAGCATACATAAATGAATTTGTTTGGCCTCCTTTGAAAGCAATGCCGTCGGAGAGCTTTCATCAACAAGAGAACCCATCATAAGAGATACGAGAATCAGTTCCAACGAGCACGGGCAGAGTACCAGTAGCAATGTAACGGTATGCATAAAATCGCGTGTTAATGCAAAAGCGCCCATAGAAAGCAGCATTACCGCCACAACGATAACCGACGAATATCGGTTAAGCCCTTGTCTAATCGCTACCAGCGGCGCCGGCATAGCGGGCAGCATATCATCATCGAGCGTATAGTGGACCTCACCCGTAATTAACTGTTCCAGGAAAAAGCCGGCCTGCACGACAAGCCCCACATACGCGGCCGTGTGATAATCGCCGATAGCAATGAGCGCCAACATGGCTACGACGATAAGGAAATTCGCATGAATTTCCAGGTTATCCCATATGCTTTGCACGCTATTAATCAACAATGGTAACCCGCAAATAAGCACGGTCACCCACGCCAGATCAATAACCAGCCCCATACGCTCCGTAATTATATCCAGTATTATGAATACTGCACCAAGGGTCAATATGCTCCCCTGTGTGCGTAATGACCAGTGCGCTGATAACGCTTGTAATAGTTTCATAAAGACCTCTCTATTGATAGATACCGTCCACACTTAAGGCGGGAATTTCACATGTACTTTGAAATAAATGTTTTTAACAATTGTTTTTAAATAGTGGTTTTAAACTGACTAATCATTTACCTTTGAAATAGTTACCCATTTACCTTCCAAGCAATTAGCCATTTACCGTCTAAATATTTAGAGCTATTTACCTTCTAAGTAATCAGCTATTCGTCAATGTACCCATAGGGGTATATCTACTGTGAATATTATACAAAACATCTCCATGAATGACAATACCTATCAAAATATTCGGAGTCCCCCTGCGAGGTCTAGTTAAAGATCTAATTAGTCAGTAGCAACTTAAATGCAGGAATGGACATAGCTCCTAAAGCGACTTTGGCGCACGAAGTGGGTGGCCTTCGGAGTACCTCTTACGAGGCTTAGTTAAAGATCTAATTTTAACTCATCAAATGGAAAGCCCCTATCTCTAAAAACGACTTGGCGGCGCAGCGATGGCCTTGGAGGCTTTTAGAGATAGGGGCTTTCCCTCATATTTGATATAAAATTAGAGCTTTAACGCCTCCACCCATTCGGCCTCTTTAAACCCGACGAGTACGCGGTCGTCCAGCACCAAAATAGGACGTTTCACCAACATCCCGTTCGATGCCAACAAAGCAAGTTTTTCCTCTTCACTGAGATTTGGCAATTTATCCTTCAGTTGCTGCTCACGATATATCATACCGGACGTGTTGAAGAATGCTTTCAAATCCTTTCCGGATTGCGGATACCATGCCGCAATTTCCTCGGCTGTCGGATTTTCCGATTTAATATCACGATCGGTATATTTAATATTATGATCATCTAAAAACTTCTTTGCTTTTTTACAAGTTGTGCATTTCGGATATTCTACGAATAACATATGATCTCCTTTTCTATACTGTATAATCCTGCTTTTACCATAAGTGTAACAAACATATCAATTATCAACGGATTGATTAGCAACACATGTAATTTCTTTTAAATCTGCCTGAAGGTTGACCATATCTTTCGCCTCAAGTAAGTCTAAATCCATTTGCATGCGAAGAAAAAAACCATTGGACATGCCAAAATATTTACATAATCTTAAATCTGTATCTGCTGTAATTTTACGCTTATTCTGCAAAATTTCTTGAATGCGAGACACAGGGACTTTAATATCCTTTGCCACACGATATGTACTAAGTCCTAATGGTCGCATAAACTCCTCCAATAAAACTTCACTCATCTTTGGCGCGGGAATCAGTTCACTCATTCTAATCCTCCCTAATGATAGTCTACAATTTCTACATCATGTAAGTTGAAATCCTCATCTATACGAAAGCAAATACGATACTGCTTGTTGATTCTAATACTACACTGACCCTCTCTATCACCATGTAAAGCCTCAAATCGATTGCCTGGCGGAACCATAAAATCTTCTAAACATCGACAGGCATGAAGAAACCGTAATTTTAACAAAGCCTTCCGCTGAATATGAATCAGCAGATGCCGAGAATAACTACGGTAAAAAATTTTCTCTGTTTCCTTATCCTTAAATCCGATAATCATAAACTGACTCTCCTTAATTATACCTGTAATACAGGTATAATTCAATATACTCTACCCGAATTACAGGTATAAGAATGCTAATCTATGAATTATTTCTGTGAAAGTATATCTGAAACCTGCTGATGTCACCAATGGTCACATCGTTCGCGACCGAAAAATTCTCAAGGGCACGACTGCCAATACTACAAAAGAGAAAACTACCGACAGCACATAGAAATATAAACTAACACCTCATTCTGGAGATGGCACGCTTACAACTAAAAATAATACATACAATAATTCTTTCAATAGTAATCTACAGCATAAAACTGAGTCCACGGAATGCTGAACTCAATCATATGTTGTATTAAATAGTAATCTACAATAAAAAACTGAGTCCGCAGAATACTGAACTCAATCATATGTTGTATTAAATAGTAATCTACAACAAAAAACTGAGTCCGCAGAATAGCGAACTCAGTCATATATTGTATTAAATTATATGTTCGGATACCCGATTAAATTATATATCCGGATACCTGATAGATGATTCATCGGAAAAACCGAAAATTATATAACAAAAATCCTGAAATAATGTATAGAGCCACCGTATAGAAATCAAAGGAAGAACGTCAGCCCCATAGCCACGAATATGGCCGGCAACAAATTGGCGATGCGTATTTTACCGGGCCAGATTAAATCGATGCCCACACAGAAAATCAAAATCGATCCCACATAGGACAGATTATCGATAGCGCTTTGTGTCATGAGAGGCGCCGAAACGCAAGCCCGATGAGGCTCCCCGCAATAATAAGAACCACGTTAATAACCGTCCCCAAACCGAACATACCAGTTCCCTTTCCTGTGAAAGCCGCCCCGCCTTAGTCGGACGGACTTTACTTATATGCATTTTCGCATTTAAAAATCAACTTATAGTCTGTAAACATTTAGGCATGAACAGCCTATAAACATTCACATATGAACAATCCGTAAACATTCACGCATAGAAGCCTCTACTCATCATCTGCCGGCAAATGCACTACATCCGCGTTCGCATTGATTTCGTGAAAGCACGGACAGTCTTTGGCATGATCGTTGATGAGGCCGGCCGCCTGCATATGAGCATAAATCGTTACAGGCCCGACAAACTTGAATCCCCTTCTCTTCAAGTCCTGACTGATCCGCGTGGATAAGCCGTTCTTCGGCGGCACCTTTCCCTCCGGATGACCGTCATAAATAATGGTCTTATGACCTGTGAAAGCCCAGATATAGTCGCAAAAAGACCCGAACTCTCGCTGAACCTCCTGAAAAGCGCGCGCATTATTGATGATGGCCTCTATTTTACGGCGTGCCTTAATCATACCTTCCGTCTGCAAAATGCGCTGTACATCATCCTCGGTGTAGCGAGCCACCTTATCGATATCAAAATGATCAAAACAGGACCGTATAATTTCCCGCTTGTTTAAAATCGTAAGCCAGCTGAGCCCGCACTGCAGATTTTCAAGGCAAAGATGCTCAAACTGATGTTGGTCATCATGAACGGGTCGCCCCCATTCATAATCGTGATAAGCATGATACAACGGCGTCGTAGGCCATTCACAGATAAACTTTTCCATAAAAAACTCCCGGGAAAATACAAAACAGTCTCTAACCGGACACCATTTCAAATTACAAATAGATTGAAATACCTGACAGCTACTTTCACAATAATAAATATCCTGAATGAACCTCAATTCATCTACACTAACCCCTGTGCCCACAACAATATATCATACATGAGGGCCATGACAAGCGCCATGATGAGGTTGCCGCCGACATAAAACGGCACCAGATAATAAACGAACAACAGCATCACGTGCAATGTTTTGCGGATCCACGAAACCGACGTGCTCTTATGAACCTTATTATCGATCAAATCATATACGCGGCAGGCGGACTCTATTAACCGCTCCATCCAGGCCGGGATGCTTTTACCATCATTCAGCGCAGGACAGTAAAGAAGTACAAACGGCAGCACGATGGCATCCAGCGCCAACAACACGGCCAATGTGAGCGCAAAGAGATCAACATCGCCCTCCCACATCAGAGGTCGAGCGATAAAATGAAGCCCCCACAAATAGGCTTTGTACACTATATACGGTTCTAACAGCCACAACAAAGGCTTCAATACACTCATGAGACTACCTACATCAAACAGAATAATAAACGCATATGCACACGCTTCGGAGTGAACCGGCGATGACATACGCGCAACAGTTTATAATATAAAATTAATTATAACAGATTTGAGGCAAATTGTGAGGTACAGATTCATAAAAATCACATAAAATGTTGCTTTCAACATTATATTGAAAGCAACATTCTTATAAGGAGTCTATTCGACCGCATCAATAATCTCGCCGATATACATATAATGCGGTTCCCAGCGATTGTGGCCCGCTTGCGTATACACAGGTGAATTAGCTGCATAAAACGCCTTCACGTGATCTGCCAAATGAGCCTCATCAAACTGATGTTCATACAGTTTTCTGCATACAAATGTCAATTCCGCCTCCGCAAAGGTCACGTCATCCCCTATCTTCACAGGCGTCAACCCGGAATTAGCCACCTTATCCTCGTTACGCCCCGAATGAGAACCCAAGTAACCTAGAGCCTGACGATAGCGGTCCGGGAAAAAGCTGACCGTAAATGTATCGTATTTAGCCATAAATTCCTGCGTATACCGTGCCGGATGAATATATACCGTCACCGTCGACATATCATCGTCATTAGGGCCCCAAATATTGCCGAGACTGCCCCAGCTGACGGTGCACGTATTGAAATCATCGAGCGTACCGGCCGTTACAAGTGCCCAACGATCTGCGAATATAGTAAAAGCTTTATAATTACGAGATTCAAACGGTTTCATAGAAATACCTCCGTCATAAAACTGACAATTTATTATCGAAATATAATAGATTTCGTTTCGAAAATATATTAAAAAACTATCTTATTCTCCGGTTTATCTCCGTATTTATTTGTATTCTTATTACCGGGGATAACCACTAACAACAATTTAACAAACAGTAACACCAAACCTATACCGGCGACCAGATGGCAACGATACTGGATAAGATATAAATAAACGCAAGGAAAGTCGGTCCATTCACATCATGAATACGTCGCGAGGCCACCGCTAATTCTCTAAGGATAGCAATGAACACGATCAGTCCGCCAATACAAATACCGACTGTGGAAAATTTAGTCAGGCCCAGAATATATCCACCAACAAAACCGATAACAAAGACGATTAATAAATTAACTAAAAAGGATCAGCGATTCATCCGTCCGGATAAAGATAACAGCGCTTTCAATTGTTCCATATGTATCATCCTCTTTCTCATATCTATTCATGGCAGACAATCATGACCATTTGTGAAAGAAAACGCACGCTCTCACTATAAGAACGTGCGTTGTTGAAATCATTTATTTTCGCGCAGAAAATAAGCTTTCACCTGATTCAATCAGTTTATGAGCCTATCAGAATTCAGCGAGAGCCGATTATTTACCGCCCCAGATAAGTCGGTATACAGCATAAGCCGGTGTACCAGGAGTTACCTTATGAGCCTGTTTGTTAGTTTTTTCCTCTTTCACCACATATCCTTGAGGATTGTACAGAGTTACCTTAAGATCCTTTACTTCGCGTTTTTTGTTATTGAATTCTTCGGTTACGATATAATGATAACCTTCAGCATCCATCGCCTTGATATCCAATGTAGCTTTCTTATCATCTTTCTTAACGGAATCGTTATCGATAGACCAAGTAATACCGTTATTATCAGTACCTACAGTATACCAGTTAGCCGCATCAACACTACCGATACCGCCGATTAATAAAGCCCCTGCTGCCAATACAGCTGCCAATGTTTTTTTCATATCAATACCTCTCATAAAAAATAAAAATACAATAATAGTATATAAGTAGAAAATAAATATTGTATGAAAGAGAAGTTGCATATTTCCCTAGAGCGAGTTTCAAGGCCCTCTGAAATAAGCTATACACAAAAAAAATCCCCCTCCTAAAAACGACTTAGCGCACGTAGTGGGTGGCTTGCTGGAGTTTTTAGGAGGGGGATTCTTTGCTCACTAATAGATTATTTTCCCCAGAGGGCCTGCATAACTTCCGCCCCCATGGTATCCCCTTCAATTTTCATCGGTTTTTGTACTTTTTTATTGGTCAATAGCGCAATCCCCGCATTGCTGTACACGGTTGATTCAAGTTCTGTCCACATTTTTGCATTACGATCGATACGCACCGTATAAATGTAAGTAAAGCCTTCCACATTGTTGACCTTTACCAATACGGTCGCCATATCGTCCGTTTTATACACGGACGCATTATCGATAAACCATGTCGCATCATCAGCATCCGCATCGATATAATACCAGTCCGCCGCATTCGCCTGTCCGAAGCCGCCAGCAAACATTACCCCTGCCATAACAATGGCAACTAACCATTTTTTCATATGTTACCCCTTAATGTACCCTTTACGACCAGAGGCGACCATCAACGATGGTCGCCCGCCAGTTTCTTACATGAATATATATACAGTATATGACGAATGTACATATACTTTCACAGAATACAATAGATGTACGAAACACCCCGATATTTTATTATAATTCTTCTTCGTTTTCGATTTCCCCTGCCGGAATGACAGCAATGCTCGCAACCTTATCGCCTTCGTCAAGGTTCTGCGTTTTCACGCCGGAAATAGCTTTGCCCTTCTTAACGGCAATATCGTTCATGTTGAAGCGGATAATCTTGCCCTGCTCGGAAATGAGCATCACTTCGTCATCATTATGAACGACCTCTACAGCCACGACATCGCCGGTCTTGTTCGTGATCTTAAAGTTCTTCGAGCCCTTACCGCCGCGTTTCTGCAATGTGTACGCATCCGCATCATTGCGCTTGCCGAAGCCTTCTTCGGAGATGGTGAAGATCTGCACATCCCGTTCCTCTGTATCAAGGACACCGGCACCGACAACGACATCGCCCGTATTGAGCTTAATACCGCGCACACCGTGAGCCGCCCGCTTCATGAGGCGCGCATCATTTTCGTTAAAGCGGATAGCGATACCGAGTTTCGTACCGATCAGAATATCCTGATTGCCAGTCGTCACATTGACGGAAATCAAGCGGTCCCCCTCATCGAGATTAATCGCATTGAGGCCGGAACGACGAATGTTGCGGTATTCTTCGATAGCTGTACGTTTCACGACGCCGAGCTCCGTCACCATGAATAAGTTTACATCTTCCTGTATACGTTCAAGATCGATCATGGTCGTAACCGATTCACCCACGGCGAGCGGCAATACATTGACCATCGCGGTACCGCGGGAATTGCGTGAACCCGCTTCCGGTACTTCGTACGCCTTGAGACGATACGTACGGCCCGTAGACGTGAAGAATAGCAAGGTATTATGCGTCCGCACGTGCATAATCTGCGTTACATAATCATCTTCCTTCGTCTTCATGCCGATAACGCCGGCGCCGCCTTTATGCTGGTTGCGATATACGTTCGCATTCATGCGCTTGATATACCCCTGTTTCGTCAAGGTGATAACCATTTCTTCGTCAGCGATGAGGTCCTCCACATCAAGGTCGGACGTATCGATCGTGATTTCAGAACGACGAGGATCGCCGTATTTCTTCTTCATGTCGTCCAGTTCGTCCTTAACGATTTGACGCTGACGCGCTTCGCTGGCAAGGATAGCTTTCAAATCTTCGATCAATGCCAACAATTCCTTGTATTCGTCTTCGATTTTCTCGCGTTCCAAACCTGTTAAACGGCGTAAACGCATGTCGAGGATGGCCACCGCCTGCTTTTCTGAAAGCCCGAATTTTTCCATCAATGCGTTGCGTGCGATGTCGTCCGTTTGGGAACTGCGAATCGTCGCGATCACTTCATCGATGTGGTCCAGTGCAATCAATAAGCCTTCCAGGATGTGAGCGCGCGCTTCCGCTTTATTGAGTTCAAAGCGCGTACGGCGTACGATTACATCGAGGCGATGATTTAAGTAGTAACCCAAGACTTCTTTCAAATTCAATACGCGAGGATGACCGTCCACGAGGGCGAGCATAATCACGCCGAATGTTTCCTGAAGTTGGGTATGTTTATACAATTTATTAAGCACGATATCCGGTTGCACATCAGCGCGCAATTCGATAACGATGCGCAAACCCTGACGGTCGGATTCGTCACGCAATGCGGTGATACCGTCCACAACCTTGTCACGACTGAGATTCGCGATGCTTTCAATCACACGAGCCTTGTTGACCTGATATGGAATTTCGGTAACCACAATTCTATGCTTGCCCTTGGACATCTCTTCGATAGATGCACGGGCGCGCATTTTCACGCTGCCGCGACCTGTGGCATATGCTTTTTTGATACCTTCCCGGCCCAAAATAAGCGCCCCTGTCGGGAAGTCAGGCCCTTTGATGGCTTTCATCAATTCATCCACAGTCACATCCGGATTGTCGATGAGCATCGCAAGACCGTTACACACCTCGTTGAGATTATGCGGCGGAATATTTGTCGCCATCCCTACGGCGATACCGCTGGAGCCGTTGATGAGAAGATTCGGAATCTTCGCCGGCAAAACGGTCGGTTCCTGCAAGCTTTCATCATAATTCGGCATGAAATCAACGGTTTCCTTGTCGATATCGGCAAGCATTTCCATCGTGATCTTCGCCATACGAACCTCGGTATAACGCATCGCAGCGGCACTATCGCCGTCGATGGAACCGAAGTTACCGTGCCCGTCCACCAATAGGTAACGGGTATTGAAATCCTGCGCCAAACGAACCGTCGCATCGTAAACGGAGCTATCCCCATGTGGATGATACTTACCGAGTACGTCACCGACGATACGGGCGGATTTCTTGTACGGCTTGTTCGGCGTCATGCCTGTTTCGTGCATAGCGTACAAAATTCGACGATGCACCGGCTTCAAACCGTCGCGCACATCCGGAAGCGCACGCATAACGATTACGGACATAGCGTAATCGATGTACGCGTTCTTCATTTCTTTATCAATCTGAACGGGATGAATATTCCCGTGGGACCACTGTTGGTCTGCCACAATCTCACCTCATTTTACTAACACTGATACTGATTCATCATATAATTATAGCATTTTTCCTGATTTATCGCTATTGTTCTTATGAATTCTGTGAAAGTTTAGTTACCTAATTAACTCTATTCTTCGCATCACTTATTCTACGATTAAAATATTCCCCTAATCCACTCTCTAGCTTAGAGGTATCAAAAGAAGAACTACCGTAAGCATTGAGCAACGTAGCACGCCAATCATCTTTTCCCTTGAACCAAATAGCCTCAATATAACCGGCTTTGGTCTTATCCTGTTCACCAATCGGCAGATAGTAAAAAGAAACCTTCCGCCCGAATAAAGGACGCAACAGCGCCTCATCATCATTCGGCTTATAGAGTGCATATATTTTCTTCAACATAGTAACCATGTCGGCACCTTTCACCGTGTGGTCTACAAAGATAAATTCACCTTCATCAAAAAGCGGTACTTCACTCATGCCGGTCTGTCGTTTTAATTTGGAACGTGTCAGCATCGCCTGCTCATCGACCGTAGCCGTTCGCATTCCATAACTCCGAGCTAATTCACTGATTTTACCGTTTAAATGATTTAAATACGCCTCTGCATATGCAAAATCCGCATTCGTATTCCTCTGACCACCGGGAACCGGCAATGTCGGACGTTTTACATTAGAGCGCGTCGAAAAAGAGAAACCATTGTGTTCATCATAAAACACACACACATTCCGCTGAAACGGCTTCTCCTTTTCCACCACAGACGACTGCAATACCAGCTGAGGATTGCAAACCTTAAATTCCTTCTCAATGCCCGCCTTTACATCATCCGGCGATGCCGGATCACCATTGGACGTCGTCCAGATGAAGTCACAACCACTCAATAAAAAACTTGAAATACAAACTGCAACTAACAGCACATACCTAACACAAAGCCGCATACACACACCTCCCCACACAACCAACTCTCCACTACTCTATTTCAAATGAAATATGCT
This sequence comes from Veillonella rodentium, assembly GCF_900187285.1. Taxonomy (NCBI): domain Bacteria; kingdom Bacillati; phylum Bacillota; class Negativicutes; order Veillonellales; family Veillonellaceae; genus Veillonella; species Veillonella rodentium. The sequence continues at coordinate 2,014,746 of NZ_LT906470.1, forward strand.
GATGCAACTGTTGAAAGGACTAAATTATTATTGATGGGACATCTTTATAACTAAAGTTTTAAAAAGTGCCACTACCTATTGATGAACGACTTAGCTCGCTTTGGAGCGAAGAAATAGGTAGTGGCACTTTTTAGCTAATTAAGCCATATAACTCCTGGGCCCCATCAATAATGATTAACCATTAACTAGTTCATCTAGCATATTCATCCGAAACTCCTCAATCACATCCATGAACCCTTTATTATGTATCGGGTTTTCCGTCATTCCGAACAGATGGCTGTTGCACTCACAGTCGCTGCACCCGAAGTTCGGTACATCCCATTCCGCAATAGCTCGCACCGCATCAGCCAGAGCGCATTCTACGTCAATTTCGCTTTCGCCCATAGTTGTACCCATAATTATTCCCCTATCGGTTACGCTCACATCGATTGCGCCCACAGCGGTGCTTTCACGAACAGGCGAGTCGTCGTTAGCGAACTCACGCTGTATCTGAGCACCAAGCGTCATGGCCTGCGGGTGCCCGCTGGTTCGTATCGGCAGGCCTCCGATCATTTCACAGTGCCCGCGGAAATAATCCAAATGCCAATGCATCTTCTTGCGTTTTCGTTTATGCCGCTCGATGCGCTTTGTGAGGTTCGCCTTCGCAGAGCCTACATACATATAATAGCCCGCCTTGAAATGCATCATTCCTTTGGAACCGATTTCAAGTTCCAAATCGCGATCCAGATGCATCACCATGACGTACACACCGCTATCATGAGCTTCGCTGGCAAGAACTGCACCGGGATACATACATTCACGGGCGACCGTCGGCATGGCAAAGGTGTCATCCCACGCTACGGCAACGGCTTTCCAGTCAAGATGCGGCGCCACCTCTTTAAAGGTCTGGGCAAACGCGAGATCCGTATGGTAATCCGGCAGGAACCACCGGGCCCTGTCCCATTGAACAAGAAACAGCACGCCCGTGTGATACCCTTCATCCTGTAATTCCTTTAAATGCAGCAGATGCTTGCGACCGCGCTCGGTAATAGCATCCGGAAACATGGCGCCCGTCTTGGAAAACAATGTGCAGGACTTGACCTCCAGCAGAAATTCCTCACCATGATCATTCGTTAAAAGTAAATCAAAGCGCGATGACGTGCCGTGAACTTTCACGGTATATTCGCGGCGTACGACGCGCCACTGTTCCCAGCCGGGAATGAGCCGATTCTCAATGAGATGCTGAGCCACATCATTACTGTAATTTGTATCGAGCATGATGACCTGCCCGTCCCGCTCGATACCGACCACGCGAAACTGTGTCTTCGCATCAGGCTTGCTGTGAGGCACTGCATACATGATGATACCGGGAAACAGCAGTTCCCACATGCGACCCGGATTCGGCAAATGAGCAGTCACAACCTCGCCGTCCAGTTCAATGTGAACGACGAAACGATTGGGCCGATTCACAAAACGTCCCTTCAATATAGTGTCATATAATACTTTCATATAACCTCATGTGCTATGTATATAAATCAACTGAATCCACATTTTTTAATGATATACTATAAGAAAACTACCTTTATTATACAGAATATGACGACAGGAATCTAATGTTCCCATAATCCGATACAGCAGCTGTCCGTACCGTATATCATTTATATAGTGCATAATTAGTATTAATAATTAGTATTGAAAGCTTCAAATTATGTAGCTGAAGTTACATTCATTATCATCGAAATGTATTATACTAAGGACCATAAGGTCAGTATTCCAAATACCCATGCTGATCTCTGCGCCGGGTTTTGATGAGGCATCGCCTAGTTGATCTCATTACGCTGTTCGTATTTAAATGCGAAGCTTTCACAAAACCCTACGGCGTATTAGATAACATATAAAAAATTACATAGATTAACTAAGTAGTTTAGCCACAATCCTCCGCAGAGAGGGGCTCGAGAAAGGATTTATCATGGCACAAATCGCAGCAAATTTACAACGCATTAAAAACGGTCAACGCCGTTATGCAATTACACCGCGTATTCCGGCGGGTTTCATTCAACCGGATCAATTACAGAAATATATCGACGTAGCGAACAAATTCGGGGCCGTCCTCAAATTGACGGGCAGCCAACGCATTATGATTACGAATTTGAAAGCTGAGAGCGTGGACCAGGCGTGGGAAATGCTCGGCATGGAACCGGCTTACACCGTGTCCAATCGCGTGCGCAGCGTCAAAATCTGCCCGGGCACGACGTTCTGTAAGCGTGCTAAACAGGACAGCGTCCATCTCGGCATGCAGATTGAACGCAAGTATCTATCCGAGGAAATGCCCAGCAAGATGAAAATCGGCATTTCCGGTTGTCCGAATTCCTGTACTGAAAGCCGCATGAAAGACGTCGGCGTCATCGGTACCGTTGAGGGCTGGAATGTATACGCAGGCGGCAGCGGCGGTGCTCACCCTCGCATCGGCGACCTCATTGCAGAGGTGAAAACAGAAAAAGAAGCTCTTGCATTAGTCGACAGAATCATCGCCTATTACAAAGAAAACGCACAAATTGAACGGATGGGCGAATTCATCGACCGCATCGGTTTAGAGGCTTTCAAAGCGGCCGTATTGGGCGACCTCGAAGGGGCTCCCGCTGAAAGTAAATCCGATGAGCCGGCTGTATTCTTGCCGGGCCAGGGCAACGATCCTATCGTGGAACAGCCCCGCCTCGAAGCAGGCGCTCCGATTACGCCGGACACAATCATTCGCGACATCGTGGATACCTATCCGGTCGTTGTACCCGTATTACAAAGCATCGGCATGGGCTGCCTCGGCTGTCCGTCTTCTACGGCTGAACCATTGTGGCAGGCCGCAGAAATTCACGGTGTAAACGTATACGATTTAATAGAAAAATTAGAAACTGCACGCAAAGGAGCTTAACATGTCCGCATTCTTAGGTCACATTCACTACTGGTTATATCGCAAAATTCAATTACTCGTGGAACGGGAAAATCTGATTCTGGAAAAAACATCGAAGGTTGTCGACGATCTGGCTGACGAACTGCACGCCATTTCCATCGATACCTACGGAGAACCTATCAATCCGAGTATTCCTCTCGAAAATATCATCGACCACGGCAATATCCACGGCTGGTTGTCCAATCAGATGAACATCGCCTCTGTTCGCGAAGCGGCTTTCATCAAAGACCTGCTCGATACGAACTCCGGCGACGAAGCGGTTCACGTGGTGACGGCAATTCTGGATGCCTTCGCGGTGCAGGGCCAGGCATGCGGGATCGTGGCACAGGACAGCCTTGCGGAAAATACGGCGCCTGCGATTTACAACGCGCTGCAGAATTACTATGTAAACGGCATGCCTTGCGACGGTGGCGACCAGATCGTTACTGACAGCGAAGACGAATTCACATGGGTCGGCGACCACAAATTACAGGCGGGCTACTGGCGCACGGCGGGCATCGACCATAAATTCATGGAACTGGCGTACCAGACATGGTTCGAGGCATTTGTGAAAGCAATCGATCCTGCATTCGAACTCGTCACAACTGAGGAAAACGGTACCCGTTTATATTCCATTCATAAAAAATGATGAAACCATTTGATAAAACCATTTAGAATAAAATATATGTATTGAAAGATGAGCGTAAACTTACGCTCGTTTTTTCATATAATAACCTTGAAAAATTATTATGATTTTGAATTTCTATATATTTCTACATAACTGTAGCTACAGGTACATAATTGATAAGTAATTTCATTTATAATGTACTCATAAGGTAATTACACAATGTAAATTAAAAGTTAGCGTAAGCTTTCAAAATACAAAAGCTGGAATTAGGAGGTCTATTATGACAGGCACAGTAAATCAAGAATTAGGTTTATTATTTCAAGGTCCGAACTACGTCATCGTGAAAAAAGGCGGCAAAGCCGGTGAGAAAGTCGAAAAACACAACCATCCGGAAGCCAACGTCATCTTCACGGTCGTAAAAGGCAAAGTACAGGTATTCCTCAACGAAACTGAAGAACACATCCTCGTACCGGGCCAAGTACTCGAATTCAACGGCGACAACTATATCCAGGCAACACTCGTGGAAGACAGCGAATTCGTAGTAAACCTTATCCATAAACCGGAATAACAAAATTAATGGCTATAAAATAGCTTTTATATAAATAATGGACGGTTATACCGTCCAATCAATAAATAACCCCCTACGGTTAGAGTAAGTAACATCTAACGTAGGGGGTTATTTGTACCCATCCACGATTTATTTGGAATTTATTCTCCATATTTCTATATAGAAATCGTATACTGTTATCCCCACAATATAAAATCCCTGTCAGTAGAAAATTTATAGAATAAATATATAATTAACATTTCAATAGATGATTAAAACGAATTATACGTCGTTAAATCATTAATATCAAAACGCGCCGTATGCCCCGGAGCAGGAACACTTTCAGCATGAGGGTAACCGATCGGAATAACAGCCACAGGAATGATATTGTCCGGCAAGGAAAATAACTCATGGATCTTATCCGGATCAAAATAAGCCACCCAGGTGCTGCCCAAACCTAAATCCACCACCTCAAGTATAATATGAGTCGCTACAATACTTGCATCTACGACCCCCATATCCTCATTATCAAAAGAGCGTTTCCAGCTGACCTTGTTATCGTAGCAGACAATAATCGCTAACGGTGCGTTAAAATGACACGGTGTACAATCCTTCAACCGATTTAAACTATCCGCCGAATCGAGCACAAGAAGCCTCTGCGGCTGATTATTATGAGCCGTAGGCACCAATCCGGCAACCTCTAAAAGCGAATCAACCTTCTCCTGCTCCACCTGTTTAGTGTCAAACTTCCGAACAGAATACCGACTTGCTGCTAACGATTTAAAACCTTCCATTGAACCTCACTCCTTTTCTGTATAAAATGCCTTAAAAAATCTCTATACCCAACGCCTTAAAATAATAACTCAGCTAGATAAAAAGACCCCAAAAACCGACTTAGTACCCTCGTGTAAAGTAAATCAACTTTACTCCGACCTCTAACGCTTTAAAAGAATAATCTATATAAAAGACAATCCCCCTTCGGAAAACGACTTAGCGCACGCTAGTGGGTGGCTTTGGAAGCTTTCCGAAGGGGGATTGTCACCCCAAAAGAGATTATTTTTTAAGGCGTTTAATTACTTCATCGGTAATATTTTCAATTTTGCTGTCTTTATCAGCAGCGCGGATTGTGTATGGATCATCCAAAACTACATCCATGTGTTTTTCAACGCGGATTGTTTCTACTGCGTTGTGAATCGACTGCATCATAGGTTCAGCAATTTTATTGATTTCTTCGTTTTCCTTTTGAAGCAATGGAGCTACGGATTTATTGAATTCAGCTTCAGCTTGTGCTTTATCCTGAATTTTTTCAATTTCAGCAACTTTCTTCTCAATTTGTGGACGGTATTGAGCGTCTACCTGTTGCATTTTCATATCCAAAGCGCCATAACCGGGATAGCTGTTAACTACCTGACTCATATTCACCAAGCCGATATTAGCCGCACTTGCTACAGCTGCAGTAGCGGAAAGAGCGCCAACGATAGCTAGAGTTGTTAATTTCTTAGTTACGTTCATCTAAAATCCTCCTCAACAGTAAAGTCTCATCACACTATCAACTAGTGCACTGTTTAACTATATCAAATCTCGGAAACTTTCACAAGACTCTATCATATAGAATAATAAGGGCCCATGAACTCATCATGAACCCTTATAAATAAAGCTCTATTGCGCTTCATCATTCAAATAAATATACTTGTCGGATTTGAGCTTGGACACGAGATCCGGCACCAGACCGATAAGACGATCGAAGCTGCTGCTGTAAGGATTCCCCTTGATGTTAAACAACTCGATGCGATCCCCTTTGATAACGAGAATAGCGCTCGGTTCCATGCGCGCACCGCCGCCACCGCCGCCGGATTCCTGACTTTTATTGGCAACATTATGATTCGTACCGGTCCCGAAACCGAAGGTTACGTCCACGAACGGCACCAATGTGGTATCGCCGATCTGCACCGCCTCGCCCACAACGGTTTCCACCTTGATCATATTTTTAAATTTCTCAAATAGGACTTCCAAATTCTCTTTTACATTACTGTTCTCCATCACAGTACCTCCGCTATTTCATCAGGTTACTATCGTGAAAGCTACGACGCCTGCTGCGCCTTCAGCTTTTCTAATTCTTTTGATTCCTTTCGCTTCGTCCAGAATACACGTATGCTTTCACCAAGCAGATCACGTACAGGTTTTGAAAGCATGAATCGCGTTCCATGCCACGCCAGAACACCTAACATAATGCGCCCTTTAATATGTACGCTACCGGCACAGGTGAGGTTTACATAATCCAGCTCGATGTGTTCGGCCTGCTCGGGCCAAATGCTGTACAGCATGGATGCTATTATCCCCATTCGATACGGATTTCCCAGCCCGAAACGGCCCTCAACCTCTATATCTCGAGGTTTTGAATGATTATAACACCGCTTCGATACGAGAAACAGCTGACGCCATAATTCCGTATTAGTCACATGTTTCATGAACCAGAATGTAGGAATTTTTGATTTGAACGATGCCACAGGATCATCCGGATCAGGCTTTTTAAAACGCTCCTTCACCGTCGTTTTCAAAGCTTTCACCTTGGTGAATACCTTTTCCTTCACGGATCCGTCACTGTTGAAAGTAACGCGACTCACCACTTCATCATCGGCTTTTATATGTAACGTCGTCGGATTCTGCTGAATCGTATCATATCGGTCGGCACGAGCCTGAGCACCAGACCCTTCAACGGATTTCCTGACAGGCTCCGCCCTCTCAATACGAGTCTGAACCGGTTCTTTTACATCGTCATCAGATTTAGTTTCTATATCGTCTGTATCATCAAATTCTTTTGATGGACCTTGACCGCTGTCTAAATCATCAAAACTCGTTCCTGACGAGCTTGCTGATGGACCCTGCCCCTTTCCGCTCATAGCCTTCGCAAAGGCCTCTCCCGGGCTCATATCGACATCATCCATGACTTTATGGTATTCCTCGTCCACACGATTTTCAAGCCATTCTTCGTAGTCTTTAACAGGCCCGATTTTCAATATGCCCAGGAAATACAGTTCCTTGAAAAACGGTTTATCCTGCAGATACGCTAAATGCAAGGAAAATACGCGCCACAGCCATCTGATACGCAGTTCCCCGCGGTACGGTGTGCGGCCGTTGATATCGATGCTATATGTGATTGGTGTCAGTAGGATAATCAAGATAAGCGCTATAATGATAGCCACAATACTGAGGACTACAATAGCTACCGTACTCAACCACATCACCTCCTTAGGTGCTCATATGATGGTGAAAGTCTGCTAATTTTCAATCCCCTTTCGGGCCATCACACCTTGCAAGTAATAATGCTTAATTTCCTTCATTTCCGTAACAAGATCGGCCTCATCAATGAGTTCCTGAGGGGCCCCGCGACCGGTAAATACAAGTTCCGTTTCAGGATTACGGGCATCCAATAGAGCCTTCGTTTTTTCCCATGTAATAAGTTCGAAGAAGAGCGCCATATTATATTCGTCGAGGATGACCAGATCGTAATCACCGCCCGAAATGGCTTCCAATGCCCGCTCATACCCCGTTTCGATAAGCGCCACATAATCATTCGGCGGGTTGCCGGACTCAAAGACGACTACCTCATCGCCCCATTTGGCGAGTTCATCCTTGCCCTTCATGCCTTCCTTGATGATAAAGAACGGCTTGCCCACCGTCTCCAACGTCAGATTCTCCAAAGATGGCAATATATTATGTTCACTATATACTTTAGATTTCATAAACTGTAAAAAGAGGACTTTCTTGCCGGCGCCGATGGCACGGATGGCCAAACCGATAGCTGCGGTCGTTTTACCCTTACCTTCACCGGTATAAACTTGTACATAGGCCTTCATAGATATACCTCCGTTCATTTACTCTTATTTTACAATATATATGTAGGTTAGTAAACCGGAATAGCCCCTGAAAAGCCTCAGAACTTCAGGGAGTAATTCATTTTAAGGCAGAGATTTATCCATGTATATAGTTATGTAGAGATACACAATATACAAAAGGAGCTGTACCATTATGGCACAGCTCCTTTCAGTACTTTACTTTTATTTAGTTATTAATCACGAATTTAATTGCTGATAGGCAGGAATACCATCGGATCCACCGGTGCGCCGTTTAGGCGTACTTCATAATGGACGTGAGCCCCCGTACTTTTACCGGTGCTGCCCATCAACGCGATGGTCTGCCCCTGTTTTACAGTCATACCAGGGGTGACGAGCACAGCACTGTTATGTCCATAGCGGGTCACAAAGCCGTTGCCGTGATCGATTTCAACGAGGTTACCGTACCCGCCGCTCGTATAGCCCGCAATGGTAACAACACCACCTGCGGTAGCCACGATCTGACTGCCGTAGTCATCAGCGATGTCGATGCCTTCGTGGAATGCACCGATAGTGCCCGTCACAGGATCGACACGACTGCCGAATGGAGAGGTAATAACGCCCTTACTAGGCCAGATGCTCGGAGTTGTACTGTTAGCGGCACCGCCGGATCCGGCAGAGTAGTTGATTTGTTGCAGCGCCATCAAGTCCTGAGCGCCGCCGTCACGAAGAATATTGCGCATCGTATAGAAGCTGACCAACAGTTTCTGCGCTTCTTTATCCATTTTAGATAATTGAGCCGATAGTTGTGCCGCCGTTAACGTAGTCGGTTGCTCCGTATCAGCGGCTTCCGGTTTTGGGTCGCTGCCGTCCCCTCCCCCTTGTGCAGGAGTGCCCGATTCAGCGCCTTTCAGCATCTGCTTGTTCTCTTCACTGATTTGATTTAAGTTTTGAATCTTCTTATCCAAAACCTCTGTTTTCTGTTGTAATAGTTTTAGTTGTTCCGATTGCAATTGAGTTTGTTGACGTAATTGCATCACCTCGGCCTGGCGCACGATGCCCCAGATACCGAGTGCTAATGCCAACAGAATAACTGCGGAGGTGATAACCGCCACAAGTTTTGCCTGTTTTACAGTCAATGTCAATATGCAGTTTTCTCCATTTCTTTCAATTCTGTTCGAAATGAATACTGGTAATTTCAACATAAACATTCCTTATTTTGAAACGATGGCACTCGTTAACGCTTCCGCGTTCGTACGTTCACCCAACGCTTCGTTCAAACTTTCTAATTCCTCCTGTGAAAGATTGACGAGACTTTTACCTTTCACAATCGGTTTACTAAAGATACGAGACTCGCTACGGCCGTAAATACTGGAAATACAGATGCCGTTATTATTGCCGTCAAGCAACGTAAGAGCAAAGGATAAATCATTGCCGATGTTTTCAAAGGCATTATATTTGATAAAGCCGATTTTCTGTATCGTATTGCTCTGAATATTGCGGATGTTTGCCTGCTCGCTGAGCATGGATTCAAGCCCCTTCGCGGCATCGCGAATTTCACTGACCTCAACGGATAATTTACGTTCCAAACTGGCACCGTTCTCGCCTTTCATAAAGAAATCGTATTTCTTTTTCAGGCTGTTCAAACGGATGTGCAAGGTCACACAATATGCAAGCAATGCTATCACGAGGATAATCATTACCGCGCCAATCCACGGTTGAATCGATTCGAACATGTATATTCCTTCCTATCCAGTCATCAAACCATCAACAGTTTATTATATCATTTCATTTGTGAAAGTAAAATGACTGTACACAATGTAATAGTTTCACATCTTAATTTCATTTATAAACGGGCTTATAGCCCGTTCCAGTATACCATGCAACGATGCGATGAGTACACCGTAATTTACGATGGATGTGCCCTGTACGACGGCGCAGTCAATACGACGCAACACTTCACGACGGGTCAACATACAGGCACCGCAGTGAATGATAAGATCATACCGCGATACATCCTTCGGAAAGGCTCCGCCACTGGTAAATTCCAGATCTAACCCTTTATAGCCCTTCTTTTCCAGCCACATAGGAATTTTAACAGTTCCTATATCATCACACTGACGTCGATGCGTGCAACCTTCACTGATAAGCACCTTGGAACCTGTTTTTAAATTATGTATAGCCTCTACACCGGCCACCAAATCCTGTAATTTACCCTTAAATCGTGCCATCAAGATAGAAAAAGAAGTCAACGGAATAGTTTGTGGCGTTAACTCATCCACCCGCTCAAAGGCCTGGGAGTCACAAATCACAAGCTTTGGCGGCTTCTTCAGAGAACTGAGCATAGCCGGTAATTCTTCCGTCTGACATACCAAGGCAAGACCTTGCCGGTCCAAAATTTCTCGTATAACCTGCACTTGCGGTAAAATGAGACGCCCCTTAGGCGCCGCACTATCGATAGGACACACGAGAACAATCATATCTCCGACCTCCACAAGGCCCTCTAATAAGGTTTGCTCCCCTTCTACATCAAGAGGTGTAAGACCGCCCAATAAATCGAGCAGCTCCAGACGGCACGTATTCTCCGTAAAGTCAGCCGAGGCGATTACGGTCGCCCATTCCTCCAAAGAAGCATGCTTTTTAGCATAACTTTCACCGGAAGCGCCACCGATTTCATTGATAAAAATCGCTACCGGTACATGTTGCTGTTTTAACAGACCCAGCCAGTGCATATCATCGGACGTCGGACATTCATCGGTACGCAGTACATAAACGGCAAGATTAATTTTCTTAACAAGCTCTTCCGTTTTTTCGATACGTAAAGCCCCCAGCTGAGATGTATCATCTACCCCGGCCGTATCGGTGATTACTACGGGGCCTAACGGCAAAATTTCCATGGCCTTACTCACCGGATCCGTCGTCGTTCCCGCCACATCGGATACGAGAGATACCGGCTGGTCGGTCAACATATTAATCAGTGTAGACTTACCCGCATTACAACGGCCGAAGAAGCCTATATGTATACGGTTTGCCTTAGGTGTTTGTTCCATAATCCATCCTTAACTATCAATTACGATTATATGTACCTCCCTCCCCCATCAGAGGAGAGAAAACTATAACATAAAATATTTAATCCACCATCTAATAAATATTCATTCTAATGATTCATAAATATTCAATCTATCCGTTCAATTCATACAGTTCAATGCATATCCCCTCGGTCTTCCCTACCCCAAGCTGAAAAACAAACGGGGTATTCACCATACAAGCACAATGAAAGCGCAGCCCGCAGACTACGCTTTCATTGCGATTAAAGAGAATGTTTATAGTAAACTGCAACTCTACGCTATAGCGATTAATTACATCATATACCATGGATTTAAAGATGTTAGCACGCTACACCATGAATCGCAATTATACCCAATTATATATAATTATCGCTTTATCGCTCTACGCTTTATAACTATACTCTAAACTCCATCGAAACCGAATCATTATCATCTTGTTCATGACCATCCATATAGGCGATGAGTCGTTCCAATTCGGCTTCCGATGTGAAAGCGATCTCAATCTTGCCCTGCACCTTTTTACCGGCTCTGAATTTAATATTTACAGGAGAACCGAGGCTGAGTTTCAAGCGTTCTACCAACGCACGCACTTCAGCCGTATCTTGCGGTTTACCGACTTTTTTGCGAACGGTCTTATTCTGCATCGCTTTTACTAATTGCTCCGCTTCACGAGCACTGAGATCTTCTTCTTTAATACGCTCAGCCGCTTCCATCTGTTGCGCCGCACTACGAAGCGCCAACAACGGACGAGCCTGACCGACAGTCAAGTCCCCTTCTATTAAGTCTTTTTGTACGGAATCGCAGAGTTTTAATAGACGAACCATATTCGCAATGTAAGAACGGCTACGGCCTAAGCGTGCAGAAATCATCTCCTGCGTCTGCTTATATACATCCATTAAGCCTTGGTATGCCAATGCTTCCTCAATAGGATCCAAACCTTCACGCTGTAAATTTTCAACAAGCGCAACCTCTGTCATTTCCTCGGTATTATATTTCTTTACCACCACAGGAACTGTTTTTAGCCCAGCCATGATAGCAGCCCGATAACGGCGTTCACCGGCGACAATTTGATATTTATTCTTTTGTTTACGAACCACAATCGGTTGAAAAATGCCAAGATTCTTAATAGACTCCGCCAAAGTAGCTAAACTATCTTCATCAAAATTTTTACGAGGCTGATCCACATTAGGGACTACTTCGGAAATCGGTAACTCATGAATCTCCTTCTCCCCTAGCGCAGCCTCTACGGATTCCATGCCTATTAAGCTGTCTATCCCCTTACCAAGGCCTAACCCTTTACCCTTTTTACTCTTAGTCTCTCTTGGCATCTTTAATAACCTCTTTCGCCAACTTACTATACACTACTGCCCCTTTTGACTTCGGATCATAAATAATAATCGGTTCCCCATAACTAGGCGCTTCGCTTAAACGTACATTACGCGGAATAATCGTCTTATATACCTTAGACCCGAAGAACTTTTTCACTTCGTCCGCCACTTGAATGGATAGATTAGTACGACCATCAAACATTGTCAACAATACGCCTTCGATAACTAAATCCTTATTAGAGGTCTGTTGTACAATGGTAATGGTTTTTACCAGCTGACTGACTCCTTCCAGTGCATAGAATTCGCTTTGGATTGGAATCAATACACTATCTGCCGCTGTAAATGCATTTAGCGTTAATAACCCCAATGATGGCGGACAATCAATAATAATAAAATCATATTCATCACGAACAGGTGCCAAAGCCTTTTTTAACATTGTTTCACGTGAAACAACGGAAACAAGTTCCACTTCCGCTCCGGCTAATTGAATCGTAGCAGGCGCAATATAAAGCTGTTCAATCATAGTCGGCTGAATAATTGACGTAATGCTTTCGCCATCAATCAATACATCGTGAACACATAGCTCCAAATCGTTCTTTTCTATACCTAAACCGGAACTCGCATTTCCCTGCGGATCCAAGTCCACAAGCAGTACTTTTTTACCTTCATCAGCTAAACAAGCACTCAAATTTACCGATGTCGTGGTCTTTCCGACCCCACCTTTTTGATTAGTAATAGCTATAACCTTACCCACCTGATTCACCTCGCATTATTGTTTAATATATTTCTTTTTCATTATAACATATATTTACGAAAATAATGATAATATCCTTATAATTAATTTTATATTCAATATTTAACCCGAGATTTATATCTATATTACAAACACAATTTATACTTATATTACGAACACAATTTGTATCTATATCACTGACACCGTTTATCCCCCTATTACATCCATAATTCATATCATTAGAATTATGGATGCGCCCCATAATAAAACGATTCCAAGATATATATTATGAATATATTAATCTTCTAACTCAAATATACAGCAAAATTTATTTATTTTATTTATAAATGATGAATCTACGCCTAACATCTTTAATCTAAAAGAGTAATATCTGCAATCCATATACTCATATACTAAAACAACATCTATAATCTATATACTAAAATAACATATAAATACATCTATACTCTATATAATAAAGTTAAAAATTTATAAGCTATATAAGAACCTATATAAAACTCCGCCTGTAATCTTCACGACAACGTATTTTGAATAAAATATAAACCATAATTCACCACAGACATAAATATTAGGCATAAATGTTTCACGTGAAACATTTACATCAACATCTTAACCGCTATAGTTTCAGGTTATATCAACAAAGCAATAAATTATATAAGAATATAGATGCTATATGCTTTGACAGGCATTTGCTTTTCTTTATATACTAATTAATAGATTACAGATACTTAAATCTACATCAATTTATTTATAGGTTTAGATTTAATAAAAAAGGAGGCGTTTCTATGCCCATATATAATGGAATGCTTCCTGCTATTGATAAAGCAGAAGTAAAACGATACGCAGGATTACGTCATGCGGAAGACTTTCCGGAAAATTATGTAAACGAAGCATGTAAAGAGATCCAATTACTTGCGACACCTAAAGGTGTATATCAGGAATACGATTATGATGCAGAAACGTGCACAATTTTAAGTAATCCACCATTAAAAATCGTCGGTTCCGTCATCGAAAAGCATCTGGAAAAGTCTACAAAAGTCTATGTATTAGGCGTTACCGTAGGGGAAGATGTGGAAATTCGCAGCGAACAACTCTTTAAACAAGGTAAATACACGATAGGACTGTTACTTGATGCAGCTGCAACAACGGCAGTTGAACAGGTAGCCGATCAGGTCAATGAAGTAATCAATACAATTGCAAAAAAACAAGGCTATAAGCCTACATGGCGTTTCAGCCCTGGTTATGGTAACTGGCCCTTAGAGATACAAACAGAACTGGCAAATATAATCAAAACAGAGCAAATAGGATTACAAGTAACAGAAAACTTTCTGTTATTTCCAAGAAAATCTGTAACAGCTATCATAGGACTTATGCCGGCTAATGAAGATATTAACACAAAGCGCGGTTGTACCTCATGTTCACAAAAAGACTGTGCATCCCGCAAGCTACCGGAAAAAGTAACTGCAACGACTAAAGAAAATGAAGTTAATACGGTAAATACCACTAATAAAACACCTTGTGAAAAGAGTATAAATACGGCTGATGAATCAGGTATTACCATGAAAGGACAGCCGGAAATCAAATAAATTATCATAGATGTTTCACGTGAAACATTTACTTTATAATTTATATAAAGATACTTAACTATTAAACATACTTTATATGAATCACTATAAAAACGTTAATAGAACGCTTATCAATATAGATAGAATGCTTATCAATATAGGATGATATAAATATTAATTTAAGATAATACAAAGGAAGTAACATATGTATATATTTGACGGCGCTATGGGCACAATGCTACAAGCTGCAGGCTTGGAAGAGGGGTATTGTCCCGAATTATTCAACATAGAAAAACCGGAAGTAGTAAAAAACATTCACCTGCAATACTTACAACACGGCAGTGATGTTATTACAACAAATACATTCGGCGCCTGTGGTCTAAAGCTGGAAGACTACGACTTACAAGATCGTGTAAAAGAAATCAATATAGCCGCTGTAAAGGTAGCAAAAGAGGCTATAGCGGAATGCAAGCCGGGTGCTCGCGTAGCCGCTTCAATGGGGCCTACAGGACGTTTTCTACAACCTTTAGGTAATATGAGCTTTGACTCTATTTATGATACGTATAGAGAACAGGCTGAAGCCTTAATTGAAGGCGGAGCTGATTTTATCATCATAGAAACAATTATCGATATACAGGAAATGCGTGCCGCCTTATTGGCATCCCTGGATGCTCGTGAAGCAATGGGGAAAACAAAGGAAGATGTTCAAATCATCTGTCAGTTTTCTTTCAGCGAAGATGGACGTACCATCACGGGGACACCGCCTGAAGTGGCAACGACCATTGTGGAAGCAATGGGTGCAGATATCGTAGGTATCAACTGTTCTCTAGGACCGGAACAGATCAAACCGCTCATAGAAAAGATTGCAGGCGTTACTAATCTACCGATTATCTGTCAACCAAATGCAGGTATGCCGCAACTTATCAATAAAAAAACCGTATTTCCGCTCACAGCGGAGGAAATGGGACCGTTGATGCTGCCTATCGTGGATGCCGGTGCCACATATGTAGGCGGGTGCTGCGGCACTACTCCGGCGCATATCAAATACATTGCCGAGAACATAGCGACACATACGCCAAAAGAACGAACTCATATAGAACCTAAAACAATCATCACAAGCCGCACCAAATTTTTGGAACTGGGACATCATGTAAAACCGCTCATCATCGGCGAGCGTATCAATCCTACAGGCCGTAAGGTTCTCGCACAGGAGCTTCGCGACGGATCCTTCATACGCGTAAAACGCGATGCTCTTGATCAGGTAGAGGCCGGTGCTGATATTCTCGACGTCAATATGGGCGTAGCCGGTATGGATCAGACACCGTTGATGGAAAAGGCTATCTTCGAGCTGTCCATGCTCGTTGAAACACCGTTATCCATCGATACATTAGATCCTGCTGCAATGGAAGTCGCCCTTAAAAATTATCCGGGGCGCGCCCTTATCAACTCCGTAAATGGGGAGGAGGAGTCCATCACTCACGTTATGCCGTTGGCAAAACGCTACGGCGCAGCACTACTTTGTTTACCGCTCTCCAGCGGTGACCTTCCGGAAAGGGCGGAGGATCGTGTCGCTTTAGCTGAAAACATCGTTAATCGTGCCTACGAATATGGTTTACAGAAACATGATCTATTACTGGATCCTTTGGTATTGACACTTGCCAGCGGCGAGGACAGTGCACGCCAGACATTGCGTACATTACAGCTATACAAAGAAAAATTCGGCTTCCCGACGGTGATGGGCTTATCCAACATTTCCTTCGGTATGCCGCAACGACCATATTTAAACGGTCAATTCTTAACGATGGCTCTCGCATCCGGTTTGACAACACCAATTATGAATCCGTTGAACTATCCTGCAAAAAAAGCCTTCGTATCCAGCTGCACTCTGCTCGGATGGGATCCGGGCTCCGCGGAGTTTATCAAGGAATACGGCTACGAAGACGAAGCGAGTGCACCGGGTAATACTGCACCTAAAGGACCAGAAAAGAAAAGCTTTGACAGCAATGATCCGTTGGCCAATATCCGTGCCTGCGTAGAGCAGGGGGAAAAGGAGGCCATCATAGACCTTGTAAAGAAAGCCCTAGCTGAAGGCATCGATCCGTTGGACATTACAAAAAAGGGCTTATCCGAAGCAATGAACGTCGTAGGTGATAAATTCGGTTCAGGAAAACTGTTCCTGCCACAAGTTATGCTCGCTGCGGAAACGATGCAGTCCGCTTTCAACACGATTAAAGAAATCATTCCGGCCAGTGAAAGTCTCGATAAAGGTACCGTCGTGGTAGCAACCGTAAAGGGGGATATCCACGACCTGGGCAAGAATATCGTTGCGGCACTGCTCGAAAATAACGGCTACAAAATTGTCGACCTCGGTAAAGATGTAGATCCCGAGGAAATCGTGCAGGCCATTAAGGACAATAAGGCGGCTCTCGTCGGCATCTGTTCCCTGATGACCACCACGATGCCGCAAATCGACAATACCATCGCCGTCATCCGCGCGGCCGGCCTTAAAACCAAAGTCATGGTAGGGGGCGCCGTTGTTTCTCAAGACTATGCGGACCAGGCGGGCGCAGATATCTATGCAAAAGACGGCATCGCAGCCGTTAACCAGGCTAACGACTTTTTTGAAACATTAAAATAATATATATTAACTTAATTTTGAAATAATATATTAATGATTTTTATAAAATTAATATAAATTATTAAAATTATTTATATTATTGAGTTATTATGGTAAAAGCTTTCGTTATGCTTTCACCATAACCATAATATACTTAATAAAAGAGGTACATAATGACATTACGGGAAAAACATAAGAACGGTCAGTTCACCATCACCGTCGAACTGGATCCGCCGAAGAGCAGTTCCGCTCAAAAGGTATTCGACCAGGCGGCCCGATTAAAAGGCAAGGTTGACGCCATCAACATCGCGGACAGTCCGATGTCCAAAATGCGCATGAGTCCTATTTCTTTATCGTATCTGTTGCAACATCACGAAGGAATCGAAACGATTTTTCACTTAACATGTCGCGACCGCAATATTATCGGCTTACAATCTGAATTATTAGGTGCCGCAGCCCTTGGCGTGCACAATATTTTAACCCTTACCGGCGACAAACCGGACAACGGTGATCATCCGTTCGCCAAGGCCGTTTTTGAAGTGGATTCCATGGGTTTACTCGATATTTCCAAAACCTTGAATTCCGGTAAAGATATGGCCGGCAACGATTTGGATGAACCGACGAGTTTCTATATCGGTACCACGGGCAATCCCGGCGCTGAAGATCTTGAAATCGAACGTCAGAAATTGGCCGCTAAAATTGAACATGGTGCAAACTTCGTACAAACGCAACCGATTTACGATTTGGAGCAGGCAAAACGCTATATCGATGCCATGTCTGAATTCAACATTCCCATCATGCTCGGCTTGATTCCTCTTAAAAGCTTCAAAATGGCCACATATCTCCATGAAAAGGTACCCGGCATCAGCTTGACTCAGGAGATCCTGAACCGCGTAGAAAAGGGCGGTAAGGAAGCCGGGACTGAAATTGCCATCGAAACATTGGAAGAAATCAAAAAAATCGCCTCCGGCGTGCATATAATGCCTCTCAATGACATAGACACTACACTACACATAATAGACCACGTATAGACTAAATTTTTGAGTTTTCTGTTTTAAATAAAAAGACACAATCTCCGTGTACGAGTCTGCTCCCTTGATCAGATTAATCAATCTAACGATAGGGGAGAGGGGACTCAATACCGGGGATTGTGCCTTTTTATATAGTTATTTATAACGGTCTTTCTTTAATATCCTTAGGCTTACGAGGGTATTTTTTCGGCGTCGGGCCGATTTTTTGTATATATAACACAGCTCGTTTATCGGAAATAGTCGGTAATGTGATGGGGCGGACCTCTGAAAGCTTGGCGCCCAATGTAGAAAGCGCCTTTTCGGATTCACCGATTTCCTCTTCATATGCGGCGCCTTTAAGGGCAATGACACAGCCGCCTACTTTCACATAGGGAACGGTCCACTCGAGAAGAACCGGCAATCTTGCCACCGCACGAGACATGGCAAAATCGAAGCTTTCACGGTAATCCTGATGACTCAGGTCCTCAGCACGACCGTGCAACGTCGTGCAATTATCGAGATGAAGCGCATCGATGACGGACTCGAGAAAGGTAAGACGTTTTTTCAAAGAGTCGAAGAGGGTGATACACAAGGTCCTGTCATAAATAGCCAGCGGAATGCCTGGAAAACCGGCACCGGAACCGACATCGATAATAGAGGAGCCGGACGAAATGATTTTTTTATCGTAACAGGAGAGGGAGTCGATCATGTGTTTCACAACGACTTCCCGCATATCCGTAATTGCCGTTAAATTCAGATATTTATTGGTTTCAATGAGCATCGTATAGTACGTATAAAAATCCTTCGCCTGATCCTCCGTACAAGGTAGACCGAAAACCTCCATCTGTTCCAGCATATATGCTACAAAATCAGTCTCTGCAGCGATAGGAACCATGTATTTTTCTTTCATAATTTCTGTAAGCCTTTAATGTATAAAATTAATATGTCCATATACTGCCGGTTACTTGCTTCGGTTGTATTGTTCCAATTGAATCAACAGTACCGACACGTCTGCCGGAGAAACACCGGAGATGCGGCTCGCCTGGCCGATGGAATGAGGGCGGATTTTGTTAAGCTTTTGTTGAGCTTCAAGAGAAATACCTTTAATTTGCGTGTAATCCCATTCCTTTGGAAGAATTTTTTCTTCCAGTTTGCGAACTTTATCCACCTGATCCATCTGCTTTTTGATATATCCTTCATAGGTAATGGAAATATCGATTTCCTCCTCCACATCCGGATCGAAACGCTTGAGGCCGAACGCATCAGCAACGACACCGTAGGATAATTCATTACGCTTCACCAAATCATAGGCTCGAATACCCGTCTTGATCGGTGCTGTCCCCATAGACGCAAGCAATTCCTGTGTTTCCTTCGACGGATTGACCGGCGTTGTCTGCAGCAATTCCATGCCTTCTTCGATAGCAGCCTTTTTAGCGAGGAATTTTGCCCAACGGTCATCTTTCACAAGACCGATGGCGCGACCTTTTTCAGTGAGACGCAAATCCGCATTGTCCTGACGCAACAGTAAACGATATTCGCTGCGACTCGTCATCATGCGATACGGTTCATTCGTTCCCTTCGTCACGAGATCGTCGATGAGAACGCCGATGTACGCTTCGGAGCGAGCCAGGATGAAAGGATCCTTGCCATCAATCCACAATGCCGCATTAATGCCCGCCATGAGTCCTTGCGCCGCCGCTTCTTCATAGCCGGACGTACCGTTCGCCTGACCGGCGGAGTAAAGGCCTTCGATATGTTTTACCTGCAAAGCCGGCGTCAACTGTAACGGATTCAGACAGTCGTATTCGATGGCATACGCCGGGCGCATTATTTCTACATTTTCAAGGCCGGGAATGGTCCGCAAAAATGCATACTGCACGTCCATAGGAAGGGACGTGCTCATGCCTTGCACATACATTTCATTCGTGTTGCTGCCTTCCGGTTCTACGAACAGCTGATGACGTTCCTTATCCGCAAAGCGCACCACCTTATCCTCGATGGAAGGGCAGTACCGGGGGCCTACGCCTTCAATTTTACCGCTGTACATCGGAGCACGATGAATATTGCTTTTAATAATGTCGTGTGTTTCCTTATTCGTATAGGTCAACCAGCACACACGTTCATTGCGGTCCATCCATTCATTCATAAAAGAAAACGAATGATGGTGCACATCGCCTTCCTGAACGGCCATATTATCTAAATTAAGGGTTCTTTTATCCACACGTGCCGGCGTACCCGTTTTAAACCGCATCAGTTCAATGCCGTTCTCGAGTAAAGATTGCGAAAACGACTCCGCCGTCCGCTGTCCGTTCGGACCGCCCGTATAAGACGTATCGCCGATTAGGATTTTGCCCTTCAGATACGTACCCGTACAGAGAATGACGGCCTTGGCGCCGTAAAACTCGCCCAATTCCGTCACAATGCCCGTTACCTTGCCGTCTTCAACGGCGAGTTCGGTCACCATGATCTGTTTCACATTGAGATTTTCCGTATTTTCCACGGTTTCTTTCATCAAGTGCTGGTATTCAATCTTGTCAGATTGGCAACGGAGGGAATGAACCGCAGGGCCTTTTCCCATGTTGAGCATACGCATTTGAATAGCCGTCGCATCCGCATTGATGCCCATTTGACCGCCCAACGCGTCAACCTCATAAACAAGATGACTTTTACCGGGTCCGCCCACGGCAGGGTTGCACGGCATGAGTGCAATATTATCCAAACTGATGGTCGCCATCAACGTGCGATGACCCATGCGGGCGCAGGCGAGAGCCGCCTCACAACCGGCATGACCGCCGCCGATGACGATGACATCATAATTATCTACTGTATACATATATGTTCCTTACTATGTTTATATATTTTTGATTAATACTTATTTATTCAGTTTTCCAAAATGCGGGCTAATCACCGGGCCGGGCATTTTAAAAATCAGGTTAATCATTCAAATTCCCTGTGTCCAGGTCACTCACTGGGCACTTCGAAAAATACACGCTCCGACCAAAGTGAAGCTTGGGTTTATTTACCCAGGCAGAATCGGCTGAACAGTTCGTCGATCATGGATTCACGGATGGTGTCGCCCGTGATATCGCCCAGTAATTCCCAGGCGCCGCGCAGATCCGTCGCCACGAAATCAATGGGCATCCCCGCATCGATAGAGGAGAGAGCCTGCTCGATTTGTCCCTTTGCCTGTTCCATGAGGCTGATGTGTCGAACATTACTGATCATCGCGCTATTATCCTGTTTCACGCGACCGCCGTACACGAGCTCCTGCACCCATTTGGCAAGAACGTGTGAACCTTCGCCGCCTTTGGCGCTGATGCGCTCTATGGCCATGAAAGTTCCGTATCGTTGAATATCTTCATCCGTAACGATATGTCCGAGATCCGACTTATTAAGCAGCACAATGGTATTCAAACCGCTGACAGAGGTCAGAATTTCAATTTCTTCCGCCGTCAACGGTGTTGATCCGTCGATAACACAAAGAATGATATCCGCTTTATTGATATAGTCGCGAGCGCGCTCCACACCGAGGGCCTCTACGGTATCCTGTGTGTCACGGATACCTGCCGTATCGATGAGGTGCAGAGAAATACCTTCCACAGTCATAAATTCTTCAATGCTGTCCCGCGTCGTACCCGGAATATCCGTCACGATAGCGCGGTTTTCCCGCAAAAGTGCATTCATGAGGCTCGATTTTCCCGCATTCGGCCTGCCCACGATAACCGTGGTAATACCGTCGCGAATAAGGCGTCCCGTGTTCGCCATCGCCAACAAATCATCCATGGATTGTAAAATCGGCGCCAACTGTTCACGCACCTCCCGGGATGTAACGTCTTCAATATCCTCCTCGGGATAATCGATGGTCACCTCTAAATGAGCAATCATGGCGATGAGCTGCTCTCGAATATCCTTCACAAAGGTCGATACGGTTCCATCCAGCTGCGATACGGCTAGGGAGAGGGAGTCCTCCGTTTTCGCCTCGATAATGTCGATGATGGCCTCCGCCTGCGTCAAGTCGATGCGGCCGTTCATAAAGGCGCGCTTCGTAAATTCGCCGGCCTCCGCCATGCGCACATCATGATTTACCAACAATTTTAAAATCTGTCGAACCGGCACGATACCGCCATGACATTGAATTTCCACCACGTCTTCCGCCGTATATGAATGCGGTCCTTTCATCAATAAGACCAGTACCTCGTCGATGGTCTTATCCGTCGCCGGATCTACAATCGTTCCATATTGAATTGTCCGGTTCTGACGCTCCATCAATGGCACGGTGCCGGCGCTTTTAAACAGGCTGTTCACGATAGGAAAGCTATCCTTGCCGCTGACCCGAATGATGCCGACCCCACCGATACCGGGCGGCGTGGCGATAGCCGCAATTGTATCATCTATGTACATAATGATCTCCATATGTTGATGATGTTATGGCCCCTCGTTTCATAACCGTACGAGCTCATCATCATTTGTATAAATATCTAGACATTCCTCATAACGGAATGCCTCATAATCACTTCTTCGCACGTGAAAGTTAAACTAAACCAACCTTCGTAGCGAAGATTACCTTAGGTTAGCTTTCACCATAACCTAAATACTACAGGCGATAACAGCCTTCCGAAAGACTCCAAAGCAAGTCGTTTTCTGAAGGCTGTCATCACTATGTATCTTATTTTGTTTTCATACGTATTTTATAGGCAAATTATTTTTTATACGCGATCACAACGTGACGGAACGGTTCGTCCCCTTCACTATTCGTTATAATATGCTGATCGCCTTGTAGCGCGGTGTGAATAATCTTACGCTCAAAAGCATTCATCGGTTCCAAAGACACCTTTTGACGGTTTCGTTTTACCTTCGAAGCCAATCGTTTCGCAAGATTTACCAATGTTTCTTCACGACGGGAGCGGTAATTTTCCACATCCACCACGATATGACAATGGCCCGACACATCTTTGTGTGCCACAAGATTCGTCAAGTATTGAATGGCATCCAATGTTTGACCATGTTTACCGATCAAGATACCCAGTTCTTCACCGTGTACTTGGAATGTGATCTTATCCGGAGTCATCATTTTTTCGATGAACACGGTAAGACCCATCTGCGTAAACATATCGTCAAGGAATTGTTTACCCTTTTCGGCAATAACTTGTTGTTCCTCTTTGGATAGCTCTTTTTTAGCCGCTTTCGCTTCGCCGGAATTTTCCACAACATCCGCTACATCGACCTCATCGGTAGCCACAGGTTCAGTAGCAACAGCCACAGATTCCTCATTAGCGACGATGCTTTCATCAGAATCGGCGGATTTGGACATAGCGGTAAAAAATAATCGAACGACAGCCGGTTTACGACCGATACCCAAAAAACCGTTTGTCGGTTGTTCCAAGACCTTGGTTTCCACCAGTTCCTGACCGTCAGTGGTTAATTGAGCTACGCCCTTGGCAATGGCATCTTCAACTGTTTTGGCAGATACATCGATAAATTCCATAATAGCCTCCTACTTAGCGTTCAAATTTTTGTAAATGAAATGCTGTTGAATCAATTGGAATACATTCGATACAACCCAATAGATAACGAGACCGGATGGGAAGCTGAGGGAAATGTAACCAATGAACAAAGGCATGAAGATTTGCATAATCTTCTGTTGTTGCGCAGCAGCACCGGTAGCGCCTGCGCCCGTTTGACGAGACATAATCCATGTGGACACCGCACTCAACACCGGTAAGATGTAGTAAGGGTCAGTTTCGCCAAGACTAGGAAGCCATAAGAACTGTACAAAGTTCGGATCATACGGATAATCCTTCAACGCCCAGTAAATGGCGATCAAGAACGGCATCTGTACCAATAGAGGCAAGCAGCCGGCCAACGGATTTACGCCCATTTCCTTGTACATCGCGCCCATTTCGGCTTGCAGTTTTGCAGGGTCGTTCTTATATTTATCCTGCAATGCTTTCATACGAGGCTGCAAATCCTGCATCGCCTTCATAGATTTGATTTGTTTAACAGTGAGTGGTGCCAAAATCGCTTTAATAAAAATCGTTAAAAGGATAATCGCCACACCGTAGCTTGGGTAACCTACCATTTGAGTCAATTGGAACGCATAGGTTACCAATGTGCTCATTAAATCAATGACAGGTTGGAATGCACTACTTAAAAATTCCATTATTTCTCCTTTTTCTTACAGTCAAATCGGCCTTTGCGCATCTATATATCGTTATGGTATGGTCTAAATTTCATCCATACAGATGCTTAGGTATTTCCAAAACTGTGCCGGATAGGTCATGGTGAAAGTTGCTTTCACAAAACGCATCGTCCGTATCATACTGAATCGATTACGGAACCGGATCATAGCCGCCCTTATGAAAGGGGTGACATCGCAATATGCGTTTCAATCCTAACCAGCTACCCTTCAAAGGACCGTATTTTTCAATCGCCTGTAAAGTATATGCGGAACATGTCGGATAATATCGGCAGCATCCCGGTTTTAAAGGGGACAGGGCTATCTGATAAAACCTGATCAAAAGACGTAAAAATGTCGTTATACAGCGTTTCATAGAAACCTCCATATACACAAAAAGGACCTAAGCGCCTTCACTTGTGGTCCTATTTTTCACCTTGCACTAACAACTTGCTCTTGCGCAAGAGGTACAAAATTTCCTTTTCCGCTTGTTCATAGGTAGCGTCTTTCAGAGGTCCACGTCCGACAATTACGATATGGTATCCTTCACGTATGCTGTGTTGATTGAGGCGATATACCTCTTTCATAAGGCGTCTGGCCCGATTGCGCTCCACAGCGCTGCCAACCTTTTTACCTGTTACAAAACCGATACGCGTCGGTTGCTTTGCGACGGGCATACGATAGAGTACACACATGCGTCCTACTTCATATTTGCCGTATTTATAAACAAGGCGATATTCATTATTTTTTGTAATACGTCTTGTTTTATGAAGGCAATAATCCATATGCATTGTCCTTTAAGTCCTAAGAATAGAAAAACTTGGCAGCAGCGCCAAGTTTTTTCTCCTGCCTAACAGCTATTATATTATGCAGATAAGCGTTTTCTGCCTTTTGCGCGTCTTCTTTTCAAAACGAGACGGCCTCCAATAGTTTTCATGCGTTCACGGAAACCATGAGTACGTTTTCTCCAAAGAGTATTTGGTTGGTAAGTACGTTTCATTAGTAAAACACCTCCTCGTCCTTATATTGTTTTACTTATACCATAACAGGGTAATTATAGAGGTAAAATGTAAATTTGTCAATATAATAAAGGAATTCCGCTGTGAGTTCTTATATTTCTGAAAATAATTCTACTACACATTTTATCCTGTAATTGATGTTACGTTTCCAGGGGGAGGAATATAGGGCTCCTTCATCGCTCCATACTAATCGTAAAGTCGCTCAAAAGGATCCTATATTCCCTCCCAAGGTAAATTCTAATGTCACCTTCAACACCACTACATAATGTAAACGTAACATCAATTTACAACAACACAAAAACTCACGATCTAAATTTTTTATATCAGACAATTTTACATTTTAATTTCTATTTGGAAAAGGTAGGGGAAAGAAGAAACCTTCCCCCTACAAAAAAAGACATTTTCTCATTTTTAGTAAGTAACTTTTTTGAACATTTCTATAATGCATACAAGGTGTAGCAATTACTTTTATAGGATTGTAGATTGCATTGATTATAAATTTGCAGTTAGAGAGGACCGGATACTGATTTTTAAGCGACTTGCGCAGGATGGAGCGCAAAAATTAGTATCCGGTCCTTTTCTAAAGTAATTGCTACACCTCATCGTAGAAAGAAAGTTCAAAAAAGTTATCCACAGTTTAAATGACAAAATGCTCTTTTTTTGATACAATCGAATCATAAATTAGGAAAAATCACAGTATATTGTAAAGTTTACATGGGTAACCCTCAAGGTTATCCACATTTTTTATCTTTTAATTCACATGTTATATAAATTCAGGTTTTATATGGCTGAATCGGCTATATATTTTCACTTATTCACAAGTAATCCACAACTTATACACAAAAACGGAACAGTTTTCCACAGCTTTCACAACAGTTATACACATTTTTCCTAAACTATACACATTATTACCGTAGTTATACACATGAGGCACAATATGCAATCAATTGATTTGAATAATATATGGGAACATATATTGCAGGAGGCGAAAAAAAGCATGCCTGACGCCCTCTACATGCGCGTCACGTCATCCCTGATTCCCATGTCCATCGATAATCATTCCATACATATCGGCGTT